>JACCUU010000208.1 GCA_013811645.1 Actinomycetota bacterium
TGGCTTAGAAGAGCTGGTTCTCCCCGCCGAAGATCGCCGAGACCGACTCGTCGGCGAAGACGTTGATGATCGTCTCGGCGAGGAGCCCGGAGACGGTGAGCACCGTCATCCCCGGCGGCCGGCGAAGTGGGTCCACGGGAACGGTGTCGGTGACAACGATTCCCCCCAGTTCGGCGGCAGCAAACCGCTCGAGCGCGTCGCCGGAGAAGAGTCCGTGGGTCGCGAAGACCCACACGTCGCTTGCGCCCGCCTCGCGGAGTGCGCGAGCGCCTTCGAGCAGCGTGTTACCGCTCGAGATGTTGTCGTCGCCGACGATCGCGACCTTCCCATCCACCCGGCCCGTGATCTCGGTTACCGAGGCGACGTCGTGCGCCGGGCGCGTCTTGTGCATGATCGCGAAGTCGGCGCCGATCATCTCGGCGAAGCGAACCGCGTGCTTCGCGCGCCCTGCGTCGGGAGCCACCGAGACGACGCGGTCTCCCGTCAGGCCCAGGTCGCGGAAGTACTGCGCGAACAGCGGAAGTGCGGTCATGTGGTCGACAGGAATGGTGAAGAAGCCCTGGATCTGACCCGCATGAAGATCCATCGTGAGCAGGCGGTCGACGCCAGCCATCTGCAGCATGTCGGCGAGGAGGCGACTCGAGATCGGCTCGCGCGGCTTCGCTTTTCGATCCTGCCGCGAGTAGGGGAACCAGGGAAGGACGGCCGTGATGCGCTTTGCAGAGGCGAGCCTCGCCGCCTGGATCATGAAGAGAAGCTCCATGATGTTCTGGTCGACGGGCTGGCAGCCCGTTTGCACGAGGAAGACGTCAGCGCCGCGGATCGACTCGCAGTAGCGGCAGTACGTCTCGCCGTTGGCGAAGGTGAGGAGCTCGACGTCGCCGAGCTCGACGTTCAGCTGCTCCGCGATCTTCGAGGCCAGCTCGGGGTGCGAGCGCCCCGCGAAGACCATGAGCCGCTTCTGCGGGGTGAGCGGTATCGCGTGTCCCGTCGTCATGGCGACCTCGGGTACGTCGGCCGCGAGACCGGAAAGCGCCTGCTCAATTGTCCCGCTTTCCACCCCGCCCCTCCTTGTTCAGCTGCTTCGCCCGAGCGATGGCGAGCGCGCCCGGAGGGACATCCTCTGTGATGACGGAGCCGGCTGCAATCCATGCGTCGTCGCCGATCGTGACCGGGGCCACGAAGGCATTGTCGACGCCGGTCCTGACGTTGCGCCCGATAACCGTTCGTTCCTTCGCCCTGGTCGCGTGGTCCTGGTTCACGGTGATGTTCCCCGCGGCGATGTTGGATTCCTCACCGACGTCCGCGTCGCCGATGTAGGAGAGATGGGGCACCTTCGCTCTCTCGCCGATCCGCGAGTTCTTGATCTCCACGAACGTGCCGGCCTTCGCGCCCGCCTCGAGAACCGTGCCGGGGCGAAGGTAACAAAACGGGCCTACGAGAGCTCCCGTGCCCACGACTGCATCGTGAAGCACCGCGTGCGGCCCGATTTCAGCCCCGGCGGCGACGCGTGACGCACCCTTGACGACGGTGAACGGATGGATCACCGCATCGGGCTCGAGCAGGGCGTCGGCGTCGATCCACGTCGTCGGCGGGTCGACGATCGTCACGCCCGCGAGCATGTGCGCCTCGTTGATCCGGTCACGCATTGCTGCCGCCGCGACGGCGAGCTCCGACCGCGTGTTGACTCCCTCAGTCTCCATCGGTTCTCCTCCCTTGTGCACAGAGACCCGCTCGCCCTCGGCGACGAGGAGCGCGATCGAGTCGGTCAGATAGAGCTCGCCTTGAGCATTCCTGGGCGTCAGACGTTCGAGAACGGGCCATAAGCGCTCGGCACGGAAGACGTAGATGGAGGAGTTGACCTCGCGTAGGGCCAGCTCCTCCGGGCTTGCGTCTGCAGCCTCGACGATCGCCGCCAATGCTCCCGATCCGTTTCGGACGACCCGACCGTACGCACGAGGATCGTCCGGCTCGAACGAGAGCACGGTTGCCGCGGCGGCCTCGAAGCGGTGCGTCTCGAGAAGCTCTCGCAGAAGTGCGGACGTCAGGAGCGGCGTATCGCCCGAGAGCACCAGGACCTCCTCCACGCCGGCAAGCGCGTGCTCTGCGCTTCGCACGGCGTCTCCGGTTCCGAGCGGCGTCTCCTGCACTGCGACGGCGACACCGTCGAAGGCGTCCGCGGTCGAGGGCGAGGCGACGACGACGAGCGGATCGGCTTCGAGCTCACGCGCCGTCTGCAGGACCCAATCCACCATCCGCCGGCCGAGCAGCGAGTGCAGGTGCTTCGGCGTCGCGGAGCGCATGCGCGTGCCTAGACCGGCAGCCATCACGACCGCGCCGAGCTTTGTGGGTCCCATCTGGGGCATCGTGGCTGGGGCGCCAGGATTCGAACCTGGGATCACGGGACCAAAACCCGTTGCCTTACCGCTTGGCCACGCCCCAGAGCTTGCTCATCTTGCCAGTGCCGTCGGGGATCGAGGTTGACTGAGCGGTCGAGCGATCCAGCAGCGCCCGCTTCTCTGGAGCAAGGACACCGCACGCGACGCCGCCTCGGCCGTCTCGAACAGCCCGTACGCGACAGGACCGGCACCGGTCACATCGGCGCGGAAGGCGCCGAGCCTCTCCAGCGCCTGCACCAGCGGAGATGACACGAGATCGTTCGGCGGGAGCGTCGCCAGATCCTTGGAGTTGTTCACCCCGTCGAGCGCATGAAGCAGCTGCGACCGGCGCTCCTCGAAGCCCCTGGCACCGTGACGCTCATCGAAGCGGCGATAGACAGCCGCCGTCGACTCCTTGTGCGCGCCTTGGGGCAGCACGAGCACGACGGTGTAGCTCGACGGCAAGTCGAGCGGTAGGAGATCGGAGCCGTCACCGGTGCCGAGCTGTGGGCCGCCTCCGCAGAGGAAGAAGGGCACGTCCGCGCCCATCGTGGCCGCGAGTGCCCGAAGCTCCTCGTCCGGGAGAGGTGTCGCGAGCGACGAGTTCGCCAGCTCCAGCGCGGCTGCCGCGTCCGAGCTCCCGCCGCCAAGGCCGCCGGCAACGGGAATCCGCTTCTCGATCCGCACGCGCCAACTCGGGGCGACGCCGGCTGCCTCGGCGAGCTGAGTCAGCGCAGCCCGCACGATGGTGTCCTCGGCGAATCCTTCGATCGCGAGTGAGTCGGCAGGCTCGACCGTGACGTCGTCACAGAGGTCGATCGCCTGCAAGACGGTCGCGACCTCGTGCTTGCCGTCCGGTCGGAGTGGGCCAACGACCAGCGCGAGGTTGAGCTTCGCAGGCGCTAGCAGCTGCGTCATCTGAGGGCATCGGCGAGGGCGACGAAGTCCGCCGGCTCCAGCTCTTCGGCGCGGGCTCCTGGCGGCTTGCCGATCGCTGCGAGAGCTTGCTCCGCATCGGCGCGGCTGGCGAGGCCGAAGAGCGCGAGAGAGTTCGCAAGCGTCTTCCGCCGGTGGGCGAAAGCGGCGTTCACGACCGGTCGAATCTGTTGGAGCGATGAGCCCTCGAGGCGCTCGAACGCGACCAGTGCGGACTCGACCCGCGGCCTGGGCTTGAACACCGTCGGCGGAACCGCGTGAAAGCCGACCTTGTGGGTCTGAAGCTGCACGAGCACCGACACGGCCCCGTACGCCTTCGTCCTCGGCATGGCGAAGAAACGTTGGGCCACCTCTCGCTGCACCATCACGCACCAGCGCTCGAGCGACGGGATCCCGTCGAGGCTGTCCAGAACGAGCGGCGTGGCGATGTTGTACGGAAGGTTGGCGACCAGCTTGGTCGGCGCCGGCTCGAGCGACGCGAGGTCGAGCACGAGCGCATCGCCGAGTACGAGTCGCACGTTGTCGCGTCCCTCGAGCGCCGAACGGAGCGGCTCCTCGAGGGAGCGGTCGAGCTCGATCGCATGGACGACCGCAACTCGGTCTGCGAGATAGCGGGTCAGAACCCCGATGCCAGGGCCTACCTCCAGTACGACGTCCTGCGGCTCCAGAGCGGCGAGCCGGCCGATGACGCCGAGGATGTTCTCGTCGACGAGGAAGTGCTGGCCGAGCCGCTTCTTCGGCTGCGGCACCACGGTCATGGCAGCCGGAAGGCGGCGGCGGCGTTGGCGTGCGTGACCACGGCGAGCTCGGCGTGCTCTTCAGCACGAGCCTCTGCGAGTGCAGCGATCGTATGGACGACGTGTGCGGGTTCATTCGGTCGACCGCGTACGGGCTGAGGGGCGAGGTACGGGCTGTCGGTCTCCACGAGGATCCGGTCGCGAGGGATCGCCGCGGCGGCCTCGCGGAGCTCACCGGCCCTCGAATACGTGACGTTTCCCGCGAAGGAGACGTAGTACCCGCGCTCGAGCGCCGCCGGGAGCAAGTCGGGTGAGGAGAAGCAGTGGAGGACCACCGTGCCCGGAAAGCCCGCTAGTGCGGACGCTGTTTCGGCCGCCGCGTCGCGGCTGTGGACGACGACCGGAACACCGAGGTCGGCGGCGAGCGCGAGCTGCTCGTCGAACAGCCGCCGTTGCTCCAACGGCGTGGCGTAGAGCTTGACGTTGTCGAGACCCGTCTCCCCTACCGCAACGGCCTTCGGATGCGCAAGCAGTTCGCGAAGCTCCTCGAGCCGCGCGGCCTCCGCAGTCGCAGCTTGGTGCGGGTCGACCCCGAGCGAGGCGAAGACGCCGTCGTGCTCGTCCGCGAGTGCGAGGGCGGCGCGACTGGAGTCGATTCCGGTACCGATCGTGACGATCCGCGTGACGCCGGCCGCCAGCGCCCGATCGACTGCAGCTGCCGGTTCCTCACACGCGTCGAGGTGCGCGTGCGAGTCGGTCACGCCGCGTTGGGAGGGTTGGGGTCGTCCTCCATTCGCTTCAACTCCTCGGCAACAACGGTGTCCGCGTCCAGCTTCGTAAACAGCGGTTGCGGTTCTCGAAGCGCCTGGCCCACCGGGAGCTCGCTCGGCTCCCACGCCCCCACCCACGCCGTGTAGTCGCCGGTAAGGACGACATGCTCGTTCCCGTCGTCCTCGGTCACCGACCGAAGCTCGAGCGGACCCGCGAGCGCACCTTCGTAGCCCAACAGCTCGTGCAACCGCTGCGAGGAGAAGGGAAGGAAGGGAGTGAGGAGCACCTTCAGGCTGTCGATCGCTCTGAGCGAGACGTAGAGGATCGTTCCGGCGCGAGCGCGATCGCTCTCCAGCAGCGTCCATGGCGACTGCTCGGTGACGTACTGGTTCCCGAGCCCGGCGAGCCGCATGATCTCCTGCAACGCGTTCTTGAACCGTGCCGCCTCGATCAGCGACCCGACGGTGCCGAAGCCTTCGTCGATCGCGGCGAGGAGCGCGGTGTCGGCATCGGCGAGCGCGCCCGGCTCGGGCACCGTTCCAAAGTTCTTGTACGCGCTCTGCAGCGTGCGGTTGACGAGGTTGCCCCAGGTCGCCACGAGCTCGTCGTTGTTACGGCGGACGAACTCCGACCAGGTGAAGTCCGTGTCCTGGGTTTCTGGACCTGCGATCGAGATGAAGTAGCGGAGCGCGTCAGGGTCGTACCGGCTAAGGAAGTCCCGCACGAGAATCTCGAGCCCGCGGCTGGAGCTGAACTTCTTGCCCTCCATCGTCAGGAACTCGCTCGAGACGATGTTGTCGGGGAGCTCGAGGTCGCCGCGCCCAGCTCCGAAGTCCCCGTCGTCGCCGTACCCGAGAAGCGTGCTCGGCCAGATCACTGTATGGAAGACGATGTTGTCCTTCCCCATGAAGTAGGCGTGCTCCCCGTCCGGGCTCTGCCACCACTCCCGCCAGGCCTCGGGCGTGCCCCGGTTGGCCGCCCACTCGATGGACGCGGAGAGGTAGCCGATAACCGCATCGAACCAGACATAGATCCGCTTGTCCTCCCGGTCCTCGTAGCCCTCGATCGGGATCGGTACCCCCCAGTCCAGATCGCGGGTGATCGCGCGCGGCTTCAACTCCTGCACGAAGTTGAGCGAGAACCGTCTGACGTTCTGCCGCCAGTGACTCTGCGACTCGATCCACTCGGTGAGTCGATCCTTGAACGCGGGGAGGTCGAGGAAGAGATGCTTCGTCGTCCTGAAGACCGGTGCGGCTCCGTCGATCCGTGAGCGCGGGTCGATCAGGTCGATGGGATCGAGCTGGTTCCCGCAGTTGTCGCACTGGTCGCCCCTGGCGCTCTCGAAGCCGCAGATCGGACATATGCCCTCGATATAGCGGTCGGGAAGGGTGTGCCCGGTGGTGGCCGAGAACGCCCCGAGCGTCTCCTGCTCGACGATGTAGCCCTTGCGATGGAGCGTGCGAAAGAGATCCTGGGTGACGCGGTAGTGATTGGCGGTCGTCGTTCGTGTGAACAGGTCATACGAGAGACCGAGGTCGCGCAGATCCTCGCGGATGAGCCGATTGAAGCGGTCTGCGGTCTCCCTCGGCGACTCGCCGGCGGCATCCGCGGCCACCATCACGGGAGTCCCGTGCTCGTCCGTGCCGCTCACCATGAGGACGTCGTTCCCGCGCAGCCGGTGATACCGGGCGAACGTGTCCGAGGGAACGCCGAAGCCCGCCACGTGGCCGATGTGACGCAGGCCACTTGCGTACGGCCACGCGACAGCGACCAGGATCTTCCGTCGGGAGCTCGGTTGGCTCATCTGGGTCAATGATATGGAGTCGTTTTCTGCCACCCCCGGCCGGCCCGACCGCCCGCGTTGTGAGGGCGACGAAGACGATCAGCACGACGATCATGCCGGGGACGATCGCGAAGGCATGGTGATCGTTGCCGTTGCGGACGGGTTCCGACCGCAACCGTGCTCCGGCCGGCGAGGATGCGACCGGGCCACGCATGCGGCGTTCGGTCGAATGTTCGACGTCATGAATGCGCTCGCGCCCCACGGCCGCCGTGGGTTGTCGCGTCGTGCCATTCCGTGAACGCAGGACACGATCGCTGGTCGAACCTCTCTGGCGCGCCGCCGGCGTTCCGACTACACCTCGCGGGAACGCCGAACGCGAAACCCGCTCGGCTTCAGGCGAGAGCGTCTCCGCTCCGCCGCCCGCGACATTCGCGCGTGCTCGCCTGTGTTTCCCGTCTCTGGAACCTGTCGCCTCCGGTCGCCCCGGAGTTCCGGGAGTGCCTGCAGCGCGCGTCTGCACGATCTCCGGTGGCGCCCCGTCCGGAACGGAAAGCGAGACAGGGACTGGCACAGCCGCCGGCGTCGGCGCCGACTCGGGCACCGCAGGCGGCGCCGCTTCTGCAATCGGAGGCGTGGGAGCCGGAGCGGAAGCAGGAGGAGCTGGTGCGGGCGGCGCCGCGGGCGTCGGAGGAGGAATGGGGACAGCCCGCGGCGGAAGCAGGGACAGCGGATCGACATACGTCTCGTCGTCGCCGGCCCGGATGCCCAGGTGCACGTACGGCACCTCGTGCTCGGAAACACCGGTTGGGCCGGCTTCTGCCAGCGGTGACCCTTCGGCGACACGGTCACCGCGCCTCACGAGAATCGGCCCGAGATGGGTCAAGGAGACCTTGTAGCCGTCGGTCTCGATCGTCGCGGTGAGCCCATACGTCGGAACCTGTCCGGCGAACGCGACCTCACCGGAGACCGGCGCATAGATGAGGCGGGCGCCTTCGAGAGCAATATCTACTCCGCGATGCTGTCCACCGGCGTAGGGGTCGTCACCGAGCGAGAACTCACGAAGGACGCTGCCGTCCGCCGGCCACGCCCATGCCTCGGCACTCGAAGCGAAAGCGAGCGCGAGGCCGACAGTGGACACCACCGCTCCCAGCACTGTCGTTGTCCTCGAAGCGAACACGCCTCGACCGTAACGGTCCTCTGGAGAAGGGGCAATGTGATTTCACAGACTTGTCACAGAGAGGAGCGGTAGAGCGCGTTTCGAGGCGCCCCGGTGAGACGGACGACGAGATCCACCGCCTGCCGACGCGAAACTCCGGCGGCGACGAGCTCCGCGACGGCCCCCACGGCATCGTCGCCGATCTCTCCCCCTTTGGGTTGGATGCCCACGCCCAGGACCAGTGTGATCTCGCCCTTCGGCGGCTCGGCGAAGCGCTCGGCGAGCTCGCTCAGTGTTCCGCGCACAACCTCCTCGAAGCGCTTCGTCAGCTCACGGCAGACAGCCCCCGGCCGATTCGGCATCTCTCCGGCGAGTGCCGCCAGCGAACCCGGCAGCCGACGGGCCGACTCGAACGCGACGACCGGCTGCGACCAGCCTACGAGCTGCGCCGCGAGAGCGCGAAGCTCGCGAGCCCTTCGAGGGAGGTATCCGAGGAACTGGTAGCGCTCGTCCACGAGCCCACTCGCGACAAGCGCCGTCTCTACCGCCGACGGCCCCGGCAACACCGTGACGGGCAGTCCTTCGGACAGCGCCGCGGCAACGAGCCGCGCACCAGGGTCGTTGACGCCGGGCAGGCCTGCATCGGACACGAGAGCCACGCGCTCTCCCCGCACCAGACGCGACACCACCTCGTCCGTCCGCGCCGCCTCGTTGTGCCGGTGATAGCTCAGAAGCCGCGCGGCGATCTGGTGACGCTCGAGCAGGATGCGGGATCGACGCGTGTCCTCGCAAAGGACGAGATCCGCGTCTCGCAGTTCGGCGAGCACCCGCAGCGTGACATCGTCGAGGTTGCCGATCGGGGTGGCGCAGACCGCCAGCGGCATGAGAGCTTGTAACACAGTGATCGCCCGACATGGCCGTTCACCGGTAGGAGCTTTGTGTCACCAGGCTCCGTCGAGGACGCCGAACCCCACCAACGCGGCTCCGACGAGGCCGGCCTCAGCTCCGAGCTCGGCGGGCGCGACGCGGAGCGTTGTGTCGGCAGGAGCTAGCGCCTCGCGGCGCGCGGCGTCCTGGGCGGGGCCGAGAACGAGGTCGCCCGCCGCCTCCCCGAAGCCGCCTCCGATGAGGACGACTTCCGGGTCGAAGAGGTTCGCAAGCGAGCCGATCGCAGCCCCGAGATACCTGCCGATCTCGGCCAGACACGCGCGCGCGGCGTCGTCTCCGTTCCGCGCGCGCTCGACCAGCGCGTGCGCGTCGGCGTCTGGTCCCCAGAGTTTTTGGGCTGCCCGATCCGCCGCAGTCCCGGAGCACAGGGCCTCCACATGCCCCCGGCCGTGGCAGTTCCCTTGGCATGGGGGCCCATCAGCGAGCACGACCATGTGACCGACCTCCGCCCACCCGCGATAGATCCGGTCGTCGAGGACGATCCCGCCGCCGACCCCGGTCCCGAGCGTGAGCAGGACGAGGTCCGAGAGTCCCCGTCCAGCACCGAGCTTCCACTCGGCCAACGTCGCCGCGTTCGCATCGTTCTCCACGCCGACCGGAAGGCCGAAGCGCTCGCGCGCGTGCGCCGCGAGATCGAAGTCGTCGAACTCCAGGTTGGTCGACCGGAGGACGCGTCCCGTGCGGCGATCGAGGTTCGCCGGAACCCCGAAGCCGATCGCGCCGATCGGCTCCCCGAGAACCGCCTCGACTGCCCCGTCGAGCGCGCGGAGCACGTCTTCCTCCGAGCTCCCGGGGCTCTCCACCTCGTATCGCTCGTGTACGCCTCCCGCGCGGTCGAGGACGCCGGAGCGGATCTTCGTTCCGCCCACGTCGACTCCGATCACAAAGGGGGCGCTCACGACCGCGGGCTACCATAGCGCCCCGAATGGCCGAGGGAGACAAGCCCTACCGGCGGTATCGCGGTGGCCGCGTCAAAGGCAGAGTCCCACTCGACAAGAGCCGACGAGCCGTTACCGAGCCCGCGAGCGGGCAGGACAAGCCTCGACGCCGTCGGCGCTGGGGTCTCTGGATCGTCCTGGGCCTCGTCGGGCTGCTCGTGCTCGGCATCGTCTGGGGCGTGCTCGGCTACCTG
>JACCUU010000228.1 GCA_013811645.1 Actinomycetota bacterium
AGCCGAGGATCGTCGTCCGCTTGAAGGCCCGCAACCCTTCCTGGGCGATCGTCTGGTGATCCTGGTGAACGTCGTGATGCGAGGGCTGGAAGACGATCTCCGGCCGCCACTCCTCCCAGAGCGCGACGAGGAGCTCGAGGATGTCCTGGCGGCGCTCGGGGAAGGTACGGACGTCGAAGTCGTGGACTGTCAGACATTCCTCGGGGATCCCGAGCTCGGCCGTCGCACCGCGAACCTCCCGCGCCAGCGTGTCCGGCTCGAAGCCCGGCGGCAGCGAGCGGGTGGCGATCGAGAACGCGACGTACCGGACCTCGCATCCTCCCTCGACGAGTCTCGCCATGGTTCCGCCGCAGCCGAGCTCGCCGTCGTCGGTGTGCGGTGCGAGAACCAAGGCACGATGGAGGCCGTCGAGCACCGCGCTATTCAACCAGCCGCGAGACCTCGGTCGACTGCTGCCGAGCGCACGAGTCCGTCTAGGATCACGCGCATGCGGTCGAACCGGCTGTTCGGGGCGCGCCGCTTCGTCTGGCGCATCCGCCGGAGCGTTCCTCGTCTCGCCCGGCCGCTGTCCGCCGTGCTCCCCAAGGCTCCACCGCCACGGGACCCGATCCTCGTCCTCGGGTGTCCGCGCTCGGGCACGAGCTTTCTGCTCCAGGCGCTCCTGCGGAGCCCCGAGCTCCGCTCCGTGCAGAGCGAGGGGCACATCCTCTGGGACGAGTTCCACCATCCCCGTGACCGAGGCTGGGACTCCGATGCGCTGGACCGAAGCGACGTCACCGAGCGCGAGCGCGAGTTCGTTCGGCTCGCGGTTCGCTGGTGGACACGCGATCGGCGCTTCGTCGACAAGACCCCGGCGAGTTGCCTCCGCATCCCGTACCTGGAGGCGCTGCTTCCCGGCGCGACCTACGTCTTCCTGCGTCGCCGGGCGGCGGACAACGTGAGCTCGCTGATGGAGGCGTGGAGGGCCCGGCCCAGGTTCGTGAAGTACCGTCTCCCCGAGCCACTGAGCGGCCTCGGGCCGCTGAACGGGAACCTGTGGAGCCTCGTCCTCGTCCCCGGATGGCGAGACCTGCGATCCGCATCGCTCGAGGAGATCTGCGCGCACCAGTACATCGCGTGCAACGAGGCGGTGCTTGCCGCACGCGACCAGATCGAGCCTTCTCGGTGGATCGAGATCGCCTACGAAGATCTCCTCGCCGACTCGGTTGCAGAGCTCCAACGCCTGTACCGACAGCTGAACCTGGGCTTCGTCGAAGAGGCGCACGCGGAGGCGCTCGCCCGCAGGCCCGCGAGAACGACGCTCACCGATCCCGAGCCGGACAAGTGGCGGAGGCAGAACCCCGAGGCGGTCGAGCGAATTCTTCCGCTCGTGGCGGAGATCGAGCGGCGACTCGGCTACGAAGCGGTCGACTTCGTGGGCGCTTAAGCCCATGGAGCACGCAGAAGTCGCCCAGGTCTGTGCGTTGGCGGGCGCCCTCGGCTCGGTGCTCGTTCTCGTGCCTCGCGGACGCGCGCTTCCGCTTCTCGGGCTCGCACTACTCGGCGCCGCCACACTCGGCATCGTCCGCTCGCTGGCCGGCGACGAGGACTTTGCGACGCTGTTCAACGATCCTGCTGGAGTGGTGCTCGTTGCCGTGGGTGTCGCGGCGGTGGTCCTCGGTGCGATCCCATTCGTGCGCTACCCGGCTGCTGTCCCCGTCGCCCTGCTCGTCGCCGCGCCCTTTCGAATCCCGGTTCAGGTCGGAGCCGAGGAGGCGTTCCTGCTGCTCCCGCTCTACCTCGTGCTCGCCTCGTCCGCGCTGGCGCTCGCGTACCGGACGCTCCGAGGCGCACAGATGACGCCTCCGCCACTCCTGATCGCGCTCCCGGTCGCGGCTCTGGTCGCGTTTACGGCGGTCTCGTTCGTCTGGACGCAGGACGAGCGCGAGGGGGGGATCATCTTGGCCTTCTTCGTGTTTCCCTTCGTCGCAGGGCTCGCAGTCGTTGCACGCGTTCCCTTCGCCGACTGGCTACCCAGGGCCTTGCTCGTGACGCTGGTCGGCCTCGGTGTCATGTTCGCAGCGGTCGGCGTCTGGCAGGTGCAGACGCGCACCCTCTTCTTCGCCCGGGATCTCGAGGTTGCGAACGCGTACACGAGCTTCTTCAGGGTCACCTCCGTTTTCAAGGATCCGAGCCTGTACGGGCGCTATCTCGTCGTGCCCATCGCCTTGCTGATCGTCGTTCTCTGGCTCCGTCGCGGACGACCCGCGGAGTGGGCGGCGATAGCGGCTCTGATCGCGGTGCTCTTCGCGGGCCTCTTCTACTCGTACTCTCAGTCGAGCTTCGTCGCCCTGTTCGTCGTTACCTTCGCGATTGCGCTCCTCGGCGCGGATCGCCGACTTCGTATCGCCCTCGTCGCCTGCGCGCTCGTCGCGACGCTAGCGGCCGCGGCCGTCGCCGCAGACGCGGTCAACGGCCGCTCGGCCCGAGACGTGACGAGCGGACGGTCTCGTCTCGTCTCGATCACGATCGACGTCTTCAAGACCAACCCGGCGGTTGGCGTCGGCGTCGGAAGTCAGCCGCGCGCAAGCGGCGAAGCGGCGGGGCGCCGCACCGGGCGGCGCAGCGCATCGCATACGACGCCGCTGACCGTGCTCGCCGAGCTCGGCGTCATCGGCTTCACCTTGTACCTCTCGCTGCTTGGGGCGTGCGCTTGGGCGCTATGGCTCCTCGCGAACCGTGATCGGATCTTCGCCGTGGCACTCGCGGCCGTGCTCCTCGTACTCGTCGTGCACTCGCTGCTGTACGCGGGGTTCTTCGAGGATCCGCTCACCTGGGGCGTTTTCGCGTTGGTCGCGGCGGGTATGGCCGTGCCTCGGGAAGCTCCGCGGCTGCTGGCACACTGACCCTCGGCCGGGGATGCTCGGCCCCTGCGTATGCGAAGAGCTCTCAAGTGGATCCTCCTCGGACTCTCGGTGCTCGTCATGGGGCTGGGAGGGCTTCTGCTCGCGATCGGGCTCACGAACGACCGCCCGCGGGGGGCGCTCGACACCGAGCTCGACGATGTGACCGTGTCCGTTCCTATCCCCACGCTCCCCACGGCGCCGGAGCCTCCTCCGAAGCCACCCGAGCCGACCGACGACAAGCGCTGCTGGCGCACGTTCGGCGCCGATCCGCGGCGCTCGCTCGCTCGGCCGGACGCTCCACTCGGCCTACCAGCCCGAAAGCCACTCTGGTCGCGCGGACTGCGGAGCTACATCGAGTTCCCGCCCACGTACTGCGACGGCGATCTCTATGTCAACACCTTCGAAGGCGCGACGTACGCGCTGGACGCGGACTCGGGGAAGGTGCAATGGCGCCGCCGGGTCGGCGGAACGCTGCCCTCCAGCCCTGCGATCGACGGCCCGCGGGTCATCGTCAGCTCCCAGTCCGGAACGGTCACGGCGCTCGACCGCGAGAAAGGGCGTGTGCTCTGGCAGGTGCGAACCGGTGGAAAGGTCGAGTCGTCCCCGGTCGCGGTCGACGGTCTCGTCTACTTCGGGTCACACGACGGACGCCTCTTCGCAGTTCGCTCGGCCAACGGACAGGTGCGTTGGGCGTACCGGACCGGCGGGCGCATCAACGCAAGCCCGGCGGTCTTCGGCGGACGGGTCTGCGTGACCACCTACGCCGGCTCGTTCGTGTGCCTCGACCGCAAGACCGGGCGAGAGCTCTGGACGACCTACGTCAAACGCGACGCGTTCCGCTACGAGAGCTTCTACGCGAGCCCCTCGTCCGACGGTCAACGCATCTACTCAGTGGCGCGCTCGGGCAAGGTCGTCGCTCTCGACGCCGAGACGGGGAGCACCGTCTGGACCGGCCGCGTCGGAGGTCTGGGCTACACCACGCCGTCCGTCTCGGAAGGACGCGTCTTCGTCGGTGGGTTCGACGGTCGCATCCGGGCGCTTCGGGCGACGAGCGGATCCGAGCTCTGGAGTACCCAACTCGAGGGCCGAATCCTGGGAGCGCCAGTGCTGATCGGCGAGAACGTCTTCGTGTCGACCCTCGAGAAGCGGACGTACGCCGTGCGCGCGTCCGACGGGAAGATCGTGTGGCGGTTACCGCTCGGCAAGTATTCCCCGGGAATCGCGACCGAGAAGACGTACTTCTTCTCGCTGAACGGACGGCTCCTGGCTATCCGCGGACGGGACGTCCAGCGGGCGTCATGACAGGAGGGTGCCGGCGGCGCCAGAGCGGCGAGCGCTGGGTTGCCGAGACCGCGGCGTTCCAGGCGCCGAGAGTCGCGCGATAGCGGGCGAGGGCGAGCGTCTCACGCCAGCCTGGCTGCGCCGGCGGCTCCGAGAGCTCATAGCCGAGCGCGGAGAGCAACGTGCCGGCGACCCCTTCGAATCCGCTGACGTCCTCCGCGGCCATCTGCGTCCGCCAGTCGCGAACACCCGGCCGCGGAGGCTCGAGGAGGCGCTGTTGGTGCGGCTTCTCGGACACGTCGACGGCGCCGGTGTACTCGAGCATCGAAGGCCCGTACGGAAGGTGAGCGAACGTGCAGATGTGTTCGACCACCGCCTGCATCTCGGCAACGAGATCCTCGTACCGAACCTCGAGGTACCGCGACCGCCCCACGCGCTGCCCCAGTTCGCGCGCAGCCTCGACCTCCGCCCGCCAGTGACAGGCGAACTCGGCCGGGGTATGTGGATGAGCCCAGGTCCTGGTGAACGTCCCCTCGGGCATGCGCAGCAAGGAGAGCGCAGCGTCGCGCCCGTCGCGGATCAAATGGACGTACGCCGCATCCGGGAAAAGCCGTTCGAGTAGCGGCAGGTGGCGCATGTACATCGGGGTCTTGTCCCCCCAGCGCGGCTTGCTCTCGTTCGCCGCGTACGTCTCGAAGATCGCCGCGATGGCTTGTCCAGTCCGCATCTCAGGGCGCACGCGTGCGGCGACGTCGTCGAGGGAGAGGCCCCATTCGGCAAGCACGCGGAGGCGGCTCAGATCGTCGAGGAAGCGGTCGCGAGCGATCCTCGCACCATGTCGGCGCGCCAAGAGCGGGATGAAGAACGACTCGTCCGGGATCGCGATACCCGGCGAACGATCGAGAACGACGCGGAGCAGCGTCGTGCCCGACCGGCTGACGCCGAGGACGAGGAGCGGAACGGTCACTCGCCGGGCTCGGTGACGACGACCTCCGCGCTGTCTGCAAAGCGTCCTTGCAGTGACACGAAAGCCCTGTACGTCCCCGGCGTCTCCGGGGCGCGCAGGACGAGAACTCGCTTCCGCCGAACCCCGCGCTCCCCGGCGAACAGCCACCGGTACGACACCGCGTCGGTCAAGACCCGGACCGAGAAGCGCCGTCCAGCCACGACCTCGATCCGCTCGCGTGCCAGCTCGATGTAGCTCGCGACGACAGGGATGATCCGTCGCGAGCTCGAGCGGTTGCCGGCTCGATCGAACGCGCGTAGCCGGATCTCGTACGTACCGGGGCTCACCGGCCGGCCGTTCACGCGACCGAACCAGATCAGCTGCCCCTCGGTCGAGCGAAACTTGGACAGGACGCGACGCCTGCCGTCGACGAGCATCATCGCGCGTGCCTGCTCGTTTGTCTCGTAGCGAGCGGTGACGCGATCGCGGCGCCCGTCTCCGTCAGGCGAGAAGACTTTCGGCAACACGCGAAGGAGCCGGATCCGTGGCGCGGTCGTGTCGACGCGGATCGGGTTCGGGAGCACGATCGTGCGCCCCCGCTCCTCGAGCTCGACCCGTGGCCGGTACACGCCCTCGTCGACGACCTGCTCGAGATCGTCACGACCATCCCACGTGTACGCGACGCGGCCCTTCAGCTCTTCCCGGTCGCGGACGAGCCTCCGTACCCGCCGACCGTCGCTGCCCAGCATGTCGACGGTGACCGTCCCCCTCCTGCGCAGCACGAATGAGATGACCGCAACGTTGCGGGCGCACTCGCAGACGGGCGAGAAGACCCGGTCGACCTTCGTGCCCGTGATGGGGCTCCGCTCGAGCTTCACGCGCTCCGTGAACGCGAACGCGGCCGCGGTCGCACCCAGTACGGCGAGGACGATCAGCAGCTGCGGCAGCCTCGCCATCCGTGCGGAACCTACTCGTTGGCGTGCAAGCATCGGCACTGCGGCCGCGAAGCGAGCGCCTTGAGGGATTTACGCGCGCCTGGAATCCGCGCTAGCGGATTCCAGGCTGCGCACTAAGACGAACGGCTCCGCGAGCTCGAAGCCCGAGCTCGTGCCGTGGAACTCCGCGGTCGCCCGGATCGCCCGTTCGCTGCGCGGATGCGGATACTCGCGGCGCTCGGTCTCGTAGTGGGCGAAGGCAGCGATCTTCCGCTCCAGTGTGGCGGTGACGTCCACGTACCAGTTGGGCATGAACCAGTTGACCGCAGCCGGTGTCCACTCCGTGCTCGAGGTCGGCGCATACGTGAGCAGACGACGCACGGGCTGACCTGGCGTCGGGCGAGTCGCGACGGCGACCGAGTCGAAGAGCACTCGGTGGTCGTGATTGACGTCCGGCTGCACGGTGTAGACGACCTGCGGCGCGAACTCGTGGATGTGATCCTCGATTACCCGGTTCACCTCGACGTGCGCCAGGGTGTCGAGCCGCATGTCCGGAAGGTCGAGGTGGACGTAATCCTCGACTCCCAGCTCCGAGGCGGCTCGGAGCGCCTCCTCTTCCTTTCGGGCGCGCGTGGCCGAATCGCCCGGGTACTGGGTGGAGCTTCCGTCGGTCACGACGAGCACCCGCACCTCGTCGCCGGCGCCTGTGTGGACGGCGATGGTTCCGCCCATGCCGAGCACCTCGTCGTCCGGGTGCGCGGCGACGACCAGCACCCGGGTCATCCGAGCTTCACTCCGACGGCGAGCTCGGTAACGCGTGTCTCGACCTCCTCGAGCAGGAGCGCGCCTTCGCCACACGCGACGACCGGCCCTTCCGGCCGCCGCGCAACGATCGTCCCGGCCGGGGCCGCCGCATCCAGCTCGACCGGCCGCGCCCGCCAGACGACGACCTTCTCGTCGCCGAGGAACGTGAAGGCGCCCGGATAGGGACGCGTCTGGGCCCGTACCCAGTCGTACAGGTACGAGGCGCGCGTCTCCCAGTCGATGATCCCGTCGGCCGGCCCGCGTCTCGGCCACGAGCTCGCGCGGGAGGGATCCTGCGGCGAGCGCGGCGCGCTCCGTGTCAGCAGTTGCGGCACGAACTCGCGGATGAGCTGCACATGGGCTTGGGTGATCCGCTCGAACAGCGTCTCCGCGGTCTCGCCGAGCTCGATGTCAACGACGACCTGGCCGACGATCGCGCCCGTGTCCGCGGTCTCGTCCACGATCTCGAAAAGGGTGACACCTGTTCGCGCAAGCCCGGAGAGGATCGCCCAGGGGATCGCGGCTCGGCCGCGATGGCGGGGCAGCAAGGTCGGATGCATGCCGAACACGCCCTCGTGCGCGAGCGCGAGGAGCGGCTCACGAACGAGCTGCGACCAGCCGACGACGAAGACCAGCTCCGGGTCGAGCGCTCGGATCGCCTCGATCGTCTTCGAAGCGTTGATGTCGGCGGCCTCGACGAGGGCTGCGCCATGTCGCTCGGCGACTTCGCCGAACGCGCATTGCCCGGAGCGGTTGGGGACGATCGGACCGGGAAGAGTCACGATGCCGACGATCTCCGCTCCCGCGTCGGCAGCGGCCTCGAGGCACTCGCGACCGATCGTGTCGAAGCTCGCCCAGACCGTGCGCACGGAGCGCGATGCTATCGAGCTATTCCGCGGTGGACGCGGCGCTCCCGTCTCGCCCGCGCTGGAAGCGGATCCAGCTGTGCCGCGCCAGGAGCACCAGCAACGCGACGACCCCCGCCGAAAGCGCGACGATGACGATCACTCCGGCACCGGGGACATCGAGCAGCTTGATGCCCGCGAGGCCGAGAACTCCGGCCAGAAGAAGCCGGAGGAACTGCTCGGGGATGGCGAGTGTGAGGCGACCGCCGATCAACACACCCGGAATCGACCCGAGCAAGAGCCAGAGGAGCAGTCCGAAGTCGACGTTCCCGGCCGCCCAATGCGCCGCGCCTGCCACGTACAGGAGCACGGCCGCGTGGAAGATGTCCGTCCCCACGACCTTGTGCGCTCTGAGCGGGAAGATGACGAGCAGGGTCAGGCCGAAGAACACGCCGCTTCCTACTGAGGTCAGACCGACGATGAAGCCTCCGAGGACGCCGATGAGAATGGCGGCGACGCGGTCCCGGTTCGTGAGCTTCCAATTGGAATCGCCAGAGGCGCCGGTCTGGACGACGCTCTTGGCCACGAGCCCCACCGCGCCGAAGAGCAGCGCGGCGCCGAGCAC
>JACCUU010000229.1 GCA_013811645.1 Actinomycetota bacterium
GCGCTGAACGACATCGAGACGGGAACCTCGCGTCAAGGGTTCCTCAAAAAGGCTCTGACAGCCGGCGGGACGGTCGTCTTGGGAGGAGTCGCCATCGGCGGCCTTCCGGCGCTCGTCACCGCGGCCCCAGGGCCGGCGCAAGACGCGAAGATCCTCAACTTCGCCCTCTTGCTCGAGTATCTGGAGGCGGAGTTCTACACCCGTGCCTCCGCAAGCGGCGCATTGAGCGGTGAAGCCCGAGAGTTCTCCCGCGTCGTCGGCGCTCATGAGCGCGCGCATGTCGCGTTCCTGAAGGGGGCCCTCGGCTCGAAGGCGGGCGCGAAGCCGACGTTCGACTTCAAGGGCACCACCGAGGATCAGACGAAGTTCCTGGCCACCGCACGCGTGCTCGAAGACACGGGCGTGGCGGCGTACAACGGCCAGGGGCCGAACCTGACCAAGCCGACGCTGGCGGCCGCCGCGAGCATCGTCTCCGTCGAGGCGCGCCATGCAGCGTGGGTGCGCGACATCCTCCAACAGAATCCGGCGCCCGCCGCCTTCGATGCTGCCAAGACGCAGAAGCAGATCGAGACCGCGGTCGGTGCAACCGGGTTCATCACGGCCTGAGCGGCCGAGAAAGGAAAGGACGAACATGTCTGACCATCTCACGCTCGCGCAGGTCGACAGGGACGGTGCACTTGCAGAGACGCTCGATCGCATCGGTCCGGACTCGCGAGCCGGTTTCCTCCGCAAGGGAGCACTCCTCGGAGGCGGAATCATCGGAGGAGGCGCAGTTCTCTCCGCGCTGTTCGCCGACGCCGCCGAGGCGGCCACCGAAAACGACATCGCCATCGCGAACTTCGCGCTGACGCTGGAGTACCTGGAGGCCGAGTTCTACACCGAGGCCGTGGCCATGGGGGCTATTCGCAACGCCCGGGTACGGCGTTTCGCGCAGGTCGTGGCCGCCCATGAGCGGACGCATGTCGCCGCGCTGAAGGGCATGCTCGGCGCACGCGCAGTCGCGAAACCGTCGTTCGACTTCCAGGGCACCACGGAGAACGAGGCCAAGTTCAAGGCCACGGCACAGGTGCTCGAGGACACGGGCGTCATGGCGTATGCCGGCCAGGCGCCGCGAGTCGACGCGAACGCAGTACTGAAGGCGGCGCTCGCGATCCACACGGTCGAGGCGCGGCACGCGTCGTGGATCCGGCACATCAACGGCGCTCCTCCCGCGCCGGCGGCCTTCGACAAGCCGAAGACGATGGCGCAGATCCTCGCGGCCGTCGGAAAGACGGGCTTCATCTCCACGGGCCCGGGCATGACCGCGACGGGTTCGCCGCCGTCGTTCACGGGTTGACGACCAAGAGCAGGCGCAAGGGCGGCTTCGTTGCCGCCCTTGCGCTCTTTCTCGTGTTCGTCGCGTTCGCGTACGGGCGCGACCCCGCGGTCGACGACGGCGGGTTCGATCTTCCTCCGATCCCGAGCGCGAGCGTCGAGGTCTCGACGCAGCCTCTGCTCGTCGAGGCGCAAGCAGCCCCCCCGCCCCACCGCCTCAGCGACGTGAACGGCATCTCCCGCTACCTGGGTGTGGAGCAAGCGGTTGCCGCACGGGCGACTCCGGGCTTCGGTGCGAAGGTCGTGGCTCGACTGTCGACGCGGACGCCCGAAGGAACGACGAACGTCGTGCTCGCGCTGCAACGAGTCGAGCGTGGCGGGCAGCTCTGGATTCAGGCCCGACTACCGATCTTGCCCAACAACACGCTCGGCTGGATTCCGCGTACTGCGCTCGGCGGATACAACGAGGTCTCGACCCACCTCGTCGTCAGGCTTTCGAGCTTCAAGGCCACGCTATACAGGCTCGGCAAACCTATCTGGAGCGCCCGCGTCGGCGTCGGGCAACGTCGCTGGCCGACTCCGACCGGTCAGTTCTATGTTCGAAACAGGCTGACCAAGTACTCGAGCGCGACCTACGGCCCGCTTGCATTCGGGACCAGCGCGCGCTCGGCGACGCTCACCGATTGGCCGGCCGGTGGCTTCGTCGGGATCCACGGAACGAACCAGCCGACCCTGATACCCGGTCGGATCTCGCACGGCTGCATCCGCCTCGCAAACGCCGACATCCTCCGCCTCGACCGGTTGATGCCGCCGGGTACGCCGCTCTCGATTGTGCGGTAGGTAACAAGGGTCTGACCCTGGACGCGTCCGCTCGAGACGGGTGGAGGCGCGACAAGTGTGTGTCGATTTGCCCACAGGCGTGCGGACGCGGCTGGTCAGGCCCGTTGCGCCGAGCGGCGAAGCACGCGGCGATCTCCGATGCGCCGCGTGAGCCCGTCCTGGTCGAAGCGCTCGAGCAGGAGCTGGGCATCGCGTCGCCCGATGTCGAGGAGATCTCTGAACCGGGCGAGTGTGATCTCCCCCGCGGAGGCGCACTCGGCGAGGAGGGCCTCCCTGGCGGTCTCGTAGGACTCGGCGGCGATCGCGTGCACCTTGCCGAGCCGGACGAGCCCTCCACCCGCCTCCAGAAACCGCGTGAGCTCGTCGTCCTCGACTTTGGTGGCCCGCACGCCCGCCTTGCCCAACTCACGTACGAGCCGCTCGGCATCCTGCTCGCGAGCGCCGATCGAGGGAACCGCGCCGGGGAGATAGAGCTTGGCGCCGCGCCGCTCGAACGGGAGCAGCGGAAGCACGTCGGTGGCCCAGGATTCCGAAGGTGTCGAGACGCCCGGATCGATGAGATCGGCGGCCTCGATCGCAGAGCGCAGCTCTCGCACGAGCCCGTCGAGCCAGGCGCGCGAGAAGATCCACGACCCCGCGCGTTCCACGCCCTCCGGCTCGCCATCGAGGACGAATCTGAGCGAATCCGCGGCCACGGGCGCATGCACCGTCGCCGCGGCGTCCCCACGTTCGACACGCGTCATTCGCTCGTCGTCGCGGTGGCGCGGTGGAGCCGGATCGATGACACGTCCACCGCCGAGCGTCGTCTCGGCACGCAGGATCACACGATCGCCGCGCGCGGCCACGACGGGGGCCGCCAAACGCAGCTGCGCACCGAGCTCCCCCACCCTGACCACGCGCGCGGCAACGTGGGCCGTTCCCGCGTGAACCTGAACACGGGCGCCATCGCGGATCGGCTCGAGCTCGTCCAGCACGACGTCGAGCCGGTACGAAACCGGATAACCGCCACGCTGGACGAGAGCGTCACCGCGGATCGCCTCGGCGCGCTCGACTCCGGGCAGGCTGACGGCAACCCGTTGTCCAGCCTCTGCCCGCTCGACATCGCGATCGTGCACCTGCACGCTCCGCACGCGCACGACTCTGCCGGAGGGTTGGAGAACCAGCTCGTCTCCGGCGCCGATCGTGCCCGACCAGAGCGTCCCGGTCACCACCATGCCGATACCGCGCAACGTGAACCTGCGGTCGATGTAGAGGCGGACTGGCCCGTCCACCCGAGCCTGCTCGATGTCGTCCGCCGCTCGGCCGATGGCGGCGCGCAACTCGTCGATACCTACTCCCGTCCGCGCGCTGACGGTCACGACCTCCGAGCCCGGCACGAGCTCCCGCGCAATCTCGACCGCGAACTCCAGCACCTCGTCGTCCACGGCGTCCGCCTTGGTCACGGCGACGACCCCACGCTCGATGCCGAGCAGCCGCAGGATCGCTAGATGCTCGTGGGTCTGGGGGCGAGGCCCCTCTCCCGCGTCGACGACGAGCAGGAACAGATCGACACCCGCCGCCCCGGCCACCATTGTTCGCACGAACCGCTCGTGACCTGGCACGTCGACGACCGAGAGACGGCGCCCGTCCTCGAGCTCGAGCGGCGCGTAGCCGAGGTCGATCGAGATGCCTCGTCGCTGCTCCTCGGGCAGCCGATCCGTGTTCTTGCCGGTCAGCGCCCGGACGAGCCAGGTCTTCCCGTGGTCGATGTGCCCTGCGGTGCCGATCGTCAGCGGCATCGCGCCTCGATCAGGCCGTCACGGATGCTGACTGGCTCGAATCCGCCGGCCCCGAGCAGCGCGCGCCACTGCGCCTCGTCGCGCTCCCGGCCGTCGAAGAGCGTGAGCATCAACAGGTCGAGCCACTTCGCGCCGTTCGGCTCGTTGCCGGGCGGCACGACGGAATCGAGGATCAGCAGCCGCGCGCCGGGCGGCGCGACGGATCGGATCGTCCGCAGGATCGCTGCTGCCCGCGCGTCGTCCCAGTCGTGGAGGATCGTCGCGAGGACGTAGACATCGCCGACCGGGACACGCTGGAAGAAATCACCGGCGACGAACTCGATGCGATCGTCGAAGGACGCTTCGTCACGGTTGGCCTCGGGTAGATCGAAGACGATTCCGCGCTGGCCTGGCTGCCGGCGTAGAAGCTCGACGAGCAGCGAGCCGTTGCCGCCGCCGACATCGACGACGACCTCGTCGCCGCGCCACTCGAGCTGGGCCAAGCGCTCGACTCTCGGCTCCCACCCCTGGAGCATCGCGCGGTCGAACGCTGCCCGCTCGTCGGCGTGCTCCGCGAGCCAGCTCCAGAACTCGGCCCCGTGCGTCCGCTGGAACGCGGGCGCGTCCGAGCAGACATCGAGCTCGCCGACAGCCCGCAGCCAGCTGCCGCCGAAGAGGTGCGCGAAATCGTCCCAGCCGTCTCCGCGGTGAAGCACGTCGGAAGCCTCGTTGTTGCGAAAGACTCCCGGCTCCTCTTCGGCGAAGACGCCGTCGCTGGCGAGGGCACGCAGGAGGCGACGCAGCGTGTCGGGGTTCGCGCCGACCTCGCTCGCGAGATCCACAACGTCCCGCGGCCCGCCGGCGAGGGCCTCTGCGACTCGGAGGTCAGCGACGAGCGCAAGTGCCCTCGTCGCGAGCCCTCCGCGGAGCATGTTCCAAAGAACGGACTCGGGCTCGAGCCGGCTCATCTGCGCCTGGCACCTCGCATCAGAGTCGCTTCACCATGATCAGGCAGGGATTCTGCTCCCAGAGCCCGTGGATCTCCTCGAGCGGTACGAAGCCTCGCGCAAGGTAGAAGCTGCGGGTGTTCGCGTATCCGGCGTCGGGATCGGACGGCCCGAGCGTCTTCACCTGCAGGTATTCCACGCCGCGAGCTCTCAGATACGCCTCGGCGGAGCGAAGCAATGCGCTGCCGAGCCCGTGCCCGCGACGGGCTCGCCGCACTCCCATGACGTACACCTCGGCGGCCAGCGGCGTGTGCAACTTGAGGGAGAGGAAACCGTCGTCCTCGATCCGGAAGGTGGGGAGCTCGGCCACGTCGGCGATGTACGCAGCTGTCGCCTCCTCGATGCCGAACCACTCGGGAAGGTCGCGAAGGACCTGCTCGCAGAGCCGGGACCGCTCGTCCGGCAGTTCGACCTCGACGACGATCATCGCGCCGCGCGAACCGCCGCGGCGACCTCGTCGATCTCCGCCTCGGTGAGCGTGCGACAGTCGAGGAGCGTGCGGCCGTCGCGGACGACCGCGATCACCGGCGGACTCCCGAGCCGAAGCGGCTCGGCGAGCTGCTCTTCGACGGCGCAAGCGGCGCTCGGCAGCTGGGCAAGCGGGAGGGCGCCTCCGCCCACGCGCGCCACCGTCTCCTCGACCTCGCCGCCGACAAGATCGGCCAGTCGCTCCGCACGCGCCCGCACGCGCTCGACCGGCTCGTGGAGCATGCGGAGCACCGGAATCTGATCCCTCGTCTCGGGAGAAAGCGCCAGGGAGAGCGTGCCTTCTAGCGCGGCAAGCGTCAGCTTGTCCGCCCGAAGCGCGCGCTGGAGTGGATGACGCCGCAATCTCTCCACCAGCTTCGCGCGCCCGACGACGACCCCCGCCTGCGGGCCTCCAAGAAGCTTGTCGCCGGAAAAGCAGGTGAGATCCACTCCTGCTCGCAGGCTCTCGGCCGGAGTCGGCTCATCTCCGACGCGGGCGAGTGCGCCCGAGCCGAGGTCATCGACAAGCGGTACACGGTGCCTCCGTGCGACCTCTGCGAGCTCGCTGACTCGGGGCCGCTCGGAGAAGCCGACGACACGGAAGTTCGACTGGTGCACTCGAAGAAGCAGAGCAGTATCCGGCCCGATCGCCCGCTCGTAGTCCGCTGCCCGCGTCCTGTTCGTCGTTCCCACCTCCACAAGACGTGCGCCGGAGCGTGCGAGCACGTCCGGGATTCGAAAGCCGTCTCCGATCTCGATCAGCTCGCCGCGCGAGACCACCACCTCGCGGCCTTCGGCGAGCGCAGCGAGCGCGAGCAGCACCGCCGCCGCGTTGTTGTTGACCACCAGAGCAGCCTCGGCGCCCGTGAGGCGTCGGAGCAGCGACCCGAGATGATTTTGCCGCGATCCGCGCTCCCCGCGCTCGAGGTCGTACTCGAGGTTCGAATAGCCGCCGCCCACCTCCAGCACACGCGCGAGGGCAGCCGCCGGAAGCGGCGCGCGCCCGAGATTCGTGTGCACCAGGACGCCGGTCGCGTTCAGGACACGGCGGAGCGAAGGCCGGCGCGCGTGCGCGAGCTCGTCCAGCACGGAGTCGACCAACGGCCCCGGTTCCCGTCCGGCCTTGATCTCCTCTCGCGCGCGCTCCAACACGGAGCGGGCGATGACCAGAACGAGGTCGTGTGGCTCCTCCGCGAGTCGTTCGTCAGCGAGAAGCCTGTCGACCGAAGGGAGATCGCGGAGCGAGCGTAGGCCCGGCATGGGCGCAGTGTGGCGAGCCGCCGACTACGTCGCAAGCGCCGGCAGGACAGCACGCAGAAGCGCGGTCAAGCGCGGCTGGGCCTCGGCGCCCACGGCGAGTACCTCCTCGTGTCCGAGCTTTCCCTCCACCACCCCAGCCGCCATGTTCGTGACGACGGAGATACCGAGGCAACGGATTCCCAGGTGGCGGGCGGCGATCACCTCCGGCACGGTCGACATGCCGGCGAGGTCGGCGCCGACCGCTCGTCCGAAGCGGATCTCCGCGGGCGTCTCGAACTGCGGACCGAGCCAGGCTGCGTACACGCCCTCGCCCACCTCGAGCCCCAGCCGGCCAGCGGCCTCGCGAGCGATCCGCCGGAGCTCGGGGTCGTAGGCATCGCTCATGTCCGGGAAGCGCGGGCCGAGCGCGTCGTCGTTCGGCCCGACGAGCGGCGACGTTCCCATCAGGTTGATGTGGTCGGTGATGAGCACGAGCATCCCCGGGC
>JACCUU010000171.1 GCA_013811645.1 Actinomycetota bacterium
GCCGGGACATCGCGGTCGAGCTCGTCGGCGCGCGTCCCGGCGAGAAGCTGCACGAGGAGCTCTGGTCGAAGAGCGAGACCGTCATCCCGTCGAGCCACGAGGCGATCCTGCTCGTCACCCGGCCGCCGATCGACCCTGCCTGGCTCGAGGAGGAGCTCGACGCTCTGCACGGCCTCGTGGAGGAAGGCGAGACGCTCGAGCTCGTCGGTCGGCTGAACGCAATCGTCGGCGCGCCACGCCGCGCGCTCGTCTCCGGAGACGGAGCGGGCGCCGTCGAGGCGGCGTCCGCTCCGAGCCGGTCCAGCGCTGCTCCTTAGGAACCGGGCGCTCTCAGCAGCAGAAGCTGCCCGTTCTCGCGCTTCTGGATTGCAGGTGGATCATTACCACCGGGAATCTCGGTGTCCCAGCCGTGGGCCTGGACGTCCACTAGAAACGCGCCAGGGCCGAACACCGCCGAAGCATCGACGATACCGCTCGACTCCCAGGCCCCTCTGTTGAGGGTACTCGGAGCACCCGGAATCGCCTGGTTCACCTCCGCGATCACCTGCTCGACTTCGGTCGCGAACGGGTACCTCCAGATCCGGGCGTTGGTGGCCCCCGGGAACGCGGCCGACTGCCCGTTGTGCGAGCCCGTGTCCTCCTGGATGTACAGACCCTCGGCCGTCGTCTCGATGTTGTCCGGCTGATGGACGGCGAGCGTGTTGTTGTATCCGAGCTCGTCGAAGTTCGCGCCGGGAAGGATGTCGAGAGTCGCTCCCTCCAGCGGGTTCGATCCGAGCGTGAGTTTGAAAATGCGCCCGTTCATGTGCGGACCACCGCCCGATGAGCTGCGCTCGAGCCGCGTCCAGCCCGCAATTGCCGAGGGCTTCGCGCGGGGCTCACCGGTGTCGGCGAGATAGACGACCTTCGACATCCCCGGCCGCCGGTCGTACGCGATGTCCTCGACGCGGATGAACTGGAACACGTTGTTCTCGTTGCTCCAGTGCTCGAGGACCCACTGCGGCCCGTCGGGCATGCCTGCCGTCGCCGGCTTCGGGTAAGGAGGCGTCGTTGTCGGAGATGCCGAGGGAAGCGGGTAGCCGAAGTCCGCCGAGGTCACCTCGCTGCCGTCATCCGCGTCCTTGCCGGTTGCGATCTCCCGGGGGACCTCGATGAAGCGACCTGGAATCGGGCCCATCCCCTCGGTGACGTCGCCGTAGTCGTTGATCGCCGGGTCGTTGGCGACGAAGGCGTACAGCTTGCCCCTGTCATTCCAGACGTCCGCGCCGCTCGCAGCCTTGTACAGATAGAGCTGGGACGCGGGTGCGTCGAACGTGTCGTCGCCAGAGAGCACGACCGGGTATCCGTACCCGGGGATCCCGACCGAGTTCTCGTGGTTGTGCCGGCCCATCCCGTAGATCGACTTGTAGGCACCGCTCTTCACGTCGTATGCGACGACGACCCCTGCCTGCTCGGCGCCCGGCTCCGTGAGAAGAACTCCGGGCGGGCTCGGCCCGTGCCAAGAGTCCTCCTGACGTAGGACGATGTCACGGGCTTCCTCGTTCGTGAGCAGGAGCTCGCGCTCGAAGCCATGCTCCGCGCCGACGAGGAAGTTCGAGCAGAAGCGCTGGTAGCCCGCGCTCTGCGGGATCACGTATTCGCCCTTGAGCACGCCGGCGCTCTTCTGGTGCAAGCGCAGCTTGCTGATGGTCGAGTTCAGATGATCCTGCCGCGTGGACGGGAACGGCACTTTCGAGAGCTCGTGGTTGACGAGGATGTCGGCCGTGCCCTTGCCGTTGATCCTTTCCACGGCGATCCCGTCGGGGATCGCCTCGAACGTGTAGCCGCCGCCGAGTGTGTCACCGACGGAGATGATCGCCTCCGCCTTCCAGCCGTTCCTGCCGTCGAGCATTGCCGCAGCGTCGGTCTTGAATCCGCCGTTCCCGCCGGCAGCGAAGGCCGCGGCTGTCGTCATGGCGACCGCGCCGATTGCCACCAGCAGCAGGCCGAGCGTGTGTCGTCTCACGTGTCTCCCCTCCTAGAGCTGACTCGAGGACCTTAACCAGTTCGAGCCAGTTCGCGCGCTACCCGTCGAGCGCGGAGAGGAAGAGGTCGAGAATCAGCGCGGGCGTACGTTCGACGCGCCGGTCTCGGCTCTCTCGCTTTCGAAGCGGCAGCGCAGCTGCCGAGCTGAGGACTCCGAGCCGTCGGTCGCGGACAAGCATCTCGTCCACCGCACCGAGTCGACCTGCAAACGTCGTGTAGGCAGGAACGCCCAGGGCAATCGCCTCCCGGTTCATAGTGCCCCCGGCAGAGACGACCAGATCGGCGAGCGCGACGAGACTCTGGGCGTCGACGGCCGCCCCGGGCAGGATGAGAGACGGGAGATCGAGCGCCGCGATCGACGCGCGCTGCTCGTGTGTGCGCGGGAGGACGACGGCGTGCACCGACGGGTCCG
>JACCUU010000275.1 GCA_013811645.1 Actinomycetota bacterium
GGGGATCGGAGACGCGTGCGCAATGCCATTCGCCTCCCAGTGCGGCCTCGAGCGCCTGAGCGGTTCCCTCACCCCCGTCCGCCACCGGAAGCGCGATTGCTTCGGCGCCTGCTTTCTCGACCCCTCGTGCAAGCGCGGCCGCCGCCGCACGCGCCGAGAGAACCCCTTTGAGGCTAGCGGGACAGAGGAGCACCCTCACGGGTCGCCTCGTGCTCGAGATCGGCCACCAGCTCACCCACTTCCTCGACGGCGTTCTCGGACGACTGCTCCTCGTCGTCCTGCATCCGCCTGAGCATCGCGACCGAGATCCCCTCGCGGGCAAGCGCCAGGAGCCCGAGAGCCACGCCACACGCGATTTCGATCGCCTGGAGGGCGAGGCCGAACGCGAACCCCGTCGCATAGGGGACGCCGTAGTTTCGGAGCGGCAGCGCCACAGCGGCCTGGACGAGCCCGACGTTTCCCGGCCAGAGCGGAATGATCGTCGCGACGTTCATCAGCACGAGAACGAGGCCGGCGGCCGGCAGCGGGGCGTCGATGCCGAAGGCTTGCATGGTCACCCACACCGCCATCAGCTGGAGCAGCCAGCCGAGACACTGGAGGAGAATCGCCCCGGCGAGCGGCACGGGAGCCTTCAGCACCGAGAGCCCCTGTCGCGCCATTCCCAGCAGGTGGCGAATCGTCCCGACGGCCTGGAGGTCGTGCGCGACCGAGCGCTGATGCCGTCGGGCGCTCATCCAGGCGACCGTGAAGAGCGTGAAGCCGACGGCGACGACGATCAGCAACGCCGTGACGGCCCAGTGCGGGACCTCGGCCGTCAGGAGCACCCAGACCACGAGCATCGTCGCCGGGACGAGATCGAAGAGCCGGTGCGCGAAGACGGTTCCGACAAGGGTCGCCGTCGTCCCCGGCGGAGCGTTCGGGAGATGGCGGCGCAACGTGGCCACGCGTGCCAGCTCGCCCAACCTCCCGGGGACGATCGCATTCGCGAGGAGCCCCACGCCGAACGACGAGAAGACCTGGATCAGCCGCGGCTGATGCTGCGGCGGGAGCGCCTGCGAGATGGTCAGCGACCACGACAGCACCCGGAAGAGCGTTGACCCGACGTTGAGGACGAACGCGAGCACGATCCAGCTCCAGATGACGAAGCGAAACGCATTCCCGACGTCGTTCCAGTCGGGGCCGCGCCACCAGAGCAGGGTGAGCGCGATCAGGATCGTGAGAGCGAGGAGCGCCGCCTGCACCCAGCCCTTCCGCCACAACCCGAGCGCCATCGTCACGCCGCCTGCATCTCGTCGTGACCGATGCCCGTGACCCGGCCGTAGATCTCCTCGAGCCGGCGAGCGAGCACGGGCCACGAGTAGCGGGCGACTGCAAGCTCTCGCGCCGCCGCACCAAGCGCACGTCGGCGCGGCTCGTCGTCGACGAGCCCACACACCGCCTCGGCGAGCGCGCTCGGGTCGTCGGGCGGAATCGCGACCGCCGCGCTCGGGTCGAGAACCTCGCGATAGCCGGGTATGTCCGAGGCGATGACGGGCAGCGCGCAAGCGTACGCGCGGGTCAGCACCATGCCGAAGCTCTCCTGTCCCAGAGACGGCGCCACGAGCGCCTTCGCGCCGAGCAGGGCGCGTGTGAGATCGTCCTGGCTCAGGAAGCCGACAACATCGATTCCGTCGTCGGACACGCCGAGCCTCGTGAGGAGGAGCCGCACCGCGAGCGGATCGGCACCGGCCACCGTCAAGCGCAGGCCGCTCCGCCGGTGGATCTCGGGCCAGGCCCGGAGCAGCACCCGCAGACCCTTCCGCGCCTCCTGGCGGCCGGCGAAGACGATGCGGTGCTCGCGCTCGCCGGCAGTCGCCGACTCGGGAACGAGCACGCCGTTCGGGAGCACGTCGTAGTCACCCGGGAGCCAACGGTTCTGAGAGACACGCGCACGCTCGGAGACGGCGATCCGGTAGTCGATCCGATCCATCAGGAATCCCCAGACCGGCGCCCCGAACCTGAGCCAGCCGAGGTCACCCGAAGCGTGGAAGGTCGCGACGAGCGGCGTCCTTGCCATGACGAGGACTGCAGTGCAGATCGCCGGCGTCATCGGCTCGTGCAGATGGAGGACGTCGAAGCGCTCTCGCGTGAGCGCGCGATGCAGCCGGGCATAACTTCTCGGCGACAGCACGATGTTCGGCAACGAGCCGTTTGCCGGAACGATCACCGAGCGCCCCACGGCGATCACGTTCGCCGGAGGATCTCCGTGGCGCCCGACCCGTGGGTGGAGGACGCGCGTGAACTGGCCCGGCGGATCGTTGCCCATGATCAGGCGAACGTCGTGACCCAGCTCCTCGAGCGCGGCCGCCTGGAGCTCCGCGTGCTCGACAACCGCCCCCCAGAACGACCACGAGAACGGGACGACGATCCCGATCTTCACGAGTGGGACGATACAGACCGCTAGATTCCGGTCATGCGCTTGGACGGTGTCCATCACGTCACCTGCATCACGGCCGACGCCCCCCGGAACGTCGACTTCTACACCCGCGTGCTCGGTCTTCGGATGGTCAAGAAGACCGTCAACCAGGACGATCCGACCGTCTATCACCTCTTCTACGCGGACGAGGAGGGGACGCCGGGCAGCGACATCACGTTCTTCGAGTACCCCGGAGCGCGTCGTGGACGAGCGGGCGCCGGGATGGTGCACACCGTGCGCTGGCGCGTGGGATCCGACGCGGCACTCGACTTCTGGGAGCAGCGCCTGGCCGGCGAGGCCGGCGACGTGTCACGGGAGAACGAGGCCCTGTCCTTCGAGGATCCCGAGGGCTTGCGGCACGAGCTCGTAGTCGTCGACACCGCTGACACGCCGCTGGTCGCCGAGCATCCGGAGGTTCCGGCGGAGCACGCGCTGCAAGGATTCGACGGCGTGCGGGCATTCGCCGCCGAGCCGGAGGCAAGCCGCCGCCTACTCAAGGACGCGCTTGCCTTCACCCCCGTGACTGTCCCGGTGAATGTCCCCGAAAGGGGACTGTCACCTGCTCTCGTCTGGGAAGCGCGCGGCCCGACTCGAGGCGGCTTCTACTCCTACGACGACCCGCCCTCGGAGCCAGGCGTGGGCGGAGCCGGAACCGTGCACCACGTCGCCTGGGCCTCGACGATGGAGGATCACGCTGAATGGCGCGAGCGGGCGCTCGCTGCAGGAGCCAGCCCGTCCCCGGTGATCGACCGCTTCTGGTTCCGCTCGATCTACTTCCGAGAGCCGAGCGGGGTCCTCTTCGAGATTGCCACCCTCGGCCCGGGCTTCGCGGTCGACGAGGATCCCGAGCATCTCGGCGAGAGCCTCGTCCTCCCACCCGCGTTCGAGCACATGCGCGAGCAGATCGAGCCGGCGCTCACCCCGCTCCCCGCCCCGCGCGCAGAAAGGGTCAGGCTTCAGCCTGACCCCGGACCCGCGGTTCACGCGTCGGCGCAAACGGGGGGTCAGACTGAAGCCTGATCCCGAGCGCACCGTGAACGGCGAAGGCCTCGCGGAGCTTCATACCCACCTCGGAGGCTCGGTCGCCTCCGACATCCTCTGGAGCCTCGCGCACGAGCAGGGGATCGCGCTCCCGGTCAAGGACTTCTGGGAGTTCGACGCCCTCGTCACCGTCTCCGATACGCGCGGGGTCGAGGATCTCGACGAGCTCGACAGGATCTACCACTGGACGGAGCTGATCCAGTCCTCGCCGCTCGCCGTCGAGCGCTCGGTGCACGGCGCGATCGGGGGCGCGTACCGCTCGCAGCGGATCACGACGCTCGAGCTCCGCTTCAACCCGATGAAGCGGAACCGGGGCGGCGAGCGCGACCTCGATCACATCATCCTCGCGGCGATCCGCGGGCTCGACCTCGCGAGTCTCGAGTACCCACAGGTGCGCGCCGGGCTGATCCTGATGATGGACCGCACGTTCGAGCCCCGTCTGAACGAGATCATCGTGGAGAAAGCGATCCGCTGGGCAGAGCGAGGCGTGGTCGGAATCGACATCGCTGGCCCGCGCCCCGGAGGCGGCCGCTACGACTACACGCAGATCATTCCGATGGTCGAAGCCGCACGGGACGCAGGTCTCGGCGTGACGATCCACGTCGGAGAGGAGGGCGGCGACATGGGTCTCGAGGAAACTGCGGAGGTGGTCGAGCACCTCCGCCCCGAGCGGATCGGCCACGGCATCCTCGCCGCCGGCGATCCCGAGCTGATGCGGACGCTGCGCGACCTCGGAATCGTCCTCGAGATCTGTCCCACGTCCAATCTGCTGACGAAGGCGCTGCCGAACGAGGAGGCGATTCGGGAGACGATTCGGCGCTTCGTCGAGCATGGCGTGGCCTTCACGATCGCCACCGACGGCCCGGAGATGATGCGGACGCACCTGCGCGACGAGCTCGAGCTGCTGCGCCGCATCGGCGCGCTCGACGACGAGGAGCTGCGCGAGGCGAACGCCCG
>JACCUU010000281.1 GCA_013811645.1 Actinomycetota bacterium
GAGCTCATGACGACCGAGGTCTCGGACGCGATCGGCCGGTATATCGTCGCCCTCGGGCGGCGCACGCGGGACATGCCGGGCGTCGAGCTCGGCGTCAGCTCGCGCGCGATGATCCACCTGATGAGCGCTTCGAAGGCCTCCGCCCGTCTCAACGGCCGGCACGTCGTGACGATCGACGACGTTCGGGAGATGGCCCCCTACGTGCTCCGCCATCGCATGATCTTGTCCGAGGGCGCTTCCGCGGACGAGGTTCTGCAGCGGGCGATGGACTCCGTGCCGGCGCCACTGCCGTCCCGGGTCGGGCTCGCGTAGGCCGACTCGGCAGTCGTCCGTTTGCCGGTGGGGTTGACGGCAGCCTCCTGCTCGCGATAGTTCGAGAGGGGAACCGGGGCTGGGAGCTCGCGGGATCTCTGCGGAGCGCTACTCTTCGCGCATGATGGATCGATCGATCTGGGGAAGGACTGGGACTGTGCCACTCATCGTCGAGGCGCCGTACGAGAACCTCGTCGACCTGCGCGAACGCGCGAAGGTCGAGGTCTCGAAGGTGGTCATCGGGCAGGACGCGGCCGTCGAGCTCCTGCTCGTCGCGGCACTGGCGCGCGGTCACGTCCTGATCGAGGGGCCGCCCGGCAGCGCGAAGACGCTGCTCGGACGGGCTGCGGCGCACATGCTCGGCGCGCAGTTCAAGCGTATCCAGTTCACTCCAGACACCGCGCCTGCCGAGCTCACGGGCCAGAACACGATCCGCGCCGGCGAGCAGATCTTCATCCCCGGCGTCGTCTTCACGAACGTCCTCCTCGCTGACGAGATCAACCGCACCCCGCCGCGCACCCAGGCCGCTCTGCTGGAGGCCATGCAGGAGCGCCAAGTGACGGTTGAAGGCAAGGGCCACCGCCTGCCAGATCCCTTCCTCGTGATCGCGACTCAGAACCCGTACGAGCACCGCGACGTCTTCGAGCTTCCGGAGTCGCAACTCGACCGCTTCCTCTTCAAGGTTCAACTCGAGTACTCGGATGCGGAGAGCGAGTACGAGATGCTCGACCTCCCGCACAGGGGAGTCGCACCGGACATGCTCGGCGAGGTACAGCCGCTGCTCGGGGTCGTCGGCCTCGACAAGGCTCGTATCGAGCTCGACTCGACGGAGCTGCCCGAGGAAGTCGGCCGCTACATGGTCGCGATCGCGCGCATCACACGCTCGCTCGAGGGCGTCGAGCTCGGCGTGAGCTCACGCGGGATCATGCACTGGGCCAGCGCCTCGAAGGCCACCGCACGACTCAACGGACGGAACTACGTGAGCGTCGAGGACGCTCAGCAGATCGCGCCGTATGTGCTCCGCCACCGCCTGATCATGCAGGGCGAGGCGAAGGCGGCGGACGCGCTGGACTCGGCGTTCGAGCAGATTCCCACGCCCAAGCCTGCAGCGACGTTCGTCTACGTCTAGAGCATCGGAAGATCCCAAACCGGGGGCTGGCTGAAGCCAGACCCCATCGCAGTTGTCTGAGGGCTGGCTTCAGCCTGACCCCGCGATCTAGCGACGGCCTTTCAGCGCCCGCTCCATCTGCCGCTTGGCATCTCGTTCCGCGAGCACACGACGCTTGTCGGCGCCCTCACGGCCCTTCGCAAGCGCGAGCTCGACCTTCACGCGGCCGTCCTTGAAATACATGCGGATCGGGATGAGCGTCAGGCCCTTCTCGCGCACTTTTCCGTAGAGCGAATCGATTTCTTGGCGGTGCAGGAGAAGCTTCCGGTCTCGATCCGGCTCATGGCCGGACGAGCCCTTCTGCGCGTACTCGGCGATCGAGGCGCCGACGAGCCACGCCTCGCCCTCTCGGATGTCCGCGTACGCGGACCCGAGCTGGACGTGACCCTCGCGAGCGGACTTGACCTCGGTTCCGGACAGGACGACCCCGGCCTCGAGTCGCTCCAGGAACTCGTAGTCCCGCCGCGCCCGGCGGTTCTCCGCAATCAGTTTCGTATCGGCCATGGGCTACGTGTCGAGAGGGACACCGGCGAAGCGGCGTGCGATTTCCTTGAGCATCTTGAGCGCGACGCTCGGCTCCGACTCGACGAGCGCGAGCGCGTCCTCTCGCGGGATGCTCAGCAGACGCACCTTGGTCGCGGCGCGCACCCGACCGATTCGGGTGGCCTGCGGGGTCAGGAGCGCGAGCTCGCCGAAGAAGTTTCCGTCTTCGAGCTCGATGGGAGCGTCGCCGCGCAGCTCGACCGAGACCGTGCCTTCGCGGATCACGAACATTCCAGAGCCGGGGTCGCCGGGGAGCGCGATCACCTGCCCGGGGTCGCGCTCGAGCTCCGCGACGCACTCGGCCAGCCGCTCGAGCCCGGCGTCCGAGACATCGGCGAAGAGAGGCAGGGCACGAAGGTCGTCGATGGTCATGAACGGCTCATTATCGCGACCGCGACGCGACCCCGGCGCAGCGCTCGCAGAGCGGGAACCACGGAGCGCACGAGCGCCCGCACGAGCGACAGCGCCCGAGGGTGGGCGACTCGACCTCGACCCGGAGACGTGAGACCACTCGTGCCGCTGCAATCTCCTCGAGTGCCGCTGCCCGTTCGATCGTGACACCGCCGACGCCGGGGTACTGCAGTGCGAACCAGCGCAGGATGCTCGCCTCCCGTCCCGCTTGCTCCGCATCCTCGAGGCGCGCATCGCGCAGGCGCGTCGTGTCGAGGAGGAAGGTCAGGTGCGGCCGCGCGACGCGATCACCGGCAATCGCGAGCGCGAGCGTTCCCAGGAGCTCGAGGTTGTCCTCGTCTACGGGCGCGTTGACGAGCTTCCAGGAGTCGTCCAGGGAGAGGTGTCGGCCACGCTGGGCAAGTCGGCGTTGGACGGCATCGAGTCGCAGGCGGAGAGGCTGCAGCGACTCGACGGCAAGCCAGCTCTCGAAGGCCCACTCGCGTACTGCTACGCGGTGCCAGGCCACGAGCGCGGCGTCGAGGTCTCGAGGATCGTCGACGCCGAGGTCGGACAACCTCGGGCGGATGCGAGCCTCGTCGACGATGCGATAGCCCCAGTGCTCGCCTGGGAGCCGAACATGCGGTTCGAGGGCCGACTCGACGATGTCCGGATCCGCGACGCCCCAACCGAGCCCGGCAAGCACACCGACATGGCCACGCTCGACGAGGCCGAAGCGCCCGGCACGGCCTGCGATCTGGGCGATCTCCCAGGGAAGGAGGTTGCGGCGCTCGTCACCGTCGAACTTCGTCGTCTCGGCGAAGAGGAGCGTCTCGCAGGGCAGGTTCACCCCGTGCCCGAGCACGTCGGTGGCGACGCAGACGTCGGCTTCGCCGGACAGGAAGCGGTCGATCTCCTCTCGTCGGGACGCCAGCGGCATGGCTCCGTACAACACCGCGACACGGCCGGGATGCAGTCGGTTCACCTCGCCCGCAAGTGCAAGCACCGCCTTCCGGCTGAACGCGACGACGACCGTGCCCGTCCCGAGCGAGCGCAGGGTGCGCTCGCCTACCCATTCGAGTGGAAGCATCCGCTCGAACACCTTCAGCTCGGCGTCGGGGAAGGCGCGCTCGACGAGTGGAAGCGCCTCCAGCGCGCCCAGCAGGAGAATCTCACGGTACTCGCCCGCGAGCATCAGCCTCGTCCAGGCCGATCCGCGCTCGTCGTCGTCCGCCCACTGGATCTCGTCCAGGACGAGAAGCTCGCCCGACTGCGGAGCCATCTCCACCGTGCAACAGACGATCGGCGCTCCCTCGTTGACGCGCTCTTCGCCGGTGATCAGCGCGACGTTCTCGAATCCGATGCGCTCGCCGAGCCGGCGATGTGCCTCCTGCGCGAGCATCCGCAGTGGTCCGGCGTACACGCCCGAGCCCTTGGCGACGAGCTCGTCGAGTGCCGCGTGCGTCTTCCCTGAGTTGGTCGGACCGAGATGCGCGACGACCCGCTCGGGCTCGCGCCCGCGCGAGGGGAGCGAGATCGCGATCCGCCGCTCGGCGTGGCGGAGGGCATTTCCCGAGTTACGCCGGTGCGCGCGTTGCGATCGGCTCGGCCGCTTCTGCCGGCCGCGTGGAGGTCGTCGCTGACGCATCAGACCACGGTAACGGGACAGGCAGGCGTAGGAACGGTGACTATCACCGGCACGGTGACTGTGACCGCGTTCTCAGACGCGCAGGAAACGACGCAGCGTCAGCCCGGAGCCGATCGCACCGATCCCGAGCCCGATCGCGATCAGGAGAGCGGCCGTCCACGTGAATGCGAGCGCGCGGACGTCGGGGTCGTCCTGGATGTGCCCCAAGATCTGCGGGACAGCGATCTCCCGCCCCACGAAGAGCAGGGCGACCGCCGCAACCGAGCCCGCCAGGCCTGTGAGGACTCCCTCCAGCATGAACGGACCGCGCACGAACCAGTTCGTTGCCCCGACGAGCTTCATCACCTCGATCTCGCGGCGACGGGCAAAGATCGAAAGGCGAATCGTGTTCGCGATGAGAATCGTAGAGGCTC
>JACCUU010000090.1 GCA_013811645.1 Actinomycetota bacterium
GCACGCGCCGTCGACGAGGCCCATTGTGTTAGCGGCTCTACGCGTCCCGCTTCATGAAGAGCTCGGTGAACTCGGAGCAGCGGCCCTCGTCGTCGAAACGGCACAGGAAGACATTGTGGTACTCGCGCTCGACGGTCTCGCCGTCGGCGGCGAGATAGCGCGAGATGCCTGCTGCCACCGCGCGGTCTCCGTCGATCGCCCACGGGCGGTACTCGGCCGTCCAGGTACCGGGCTCGTCGCGCTCTTCGAGCCAGTTGGCGACGATCGCAGCGCGGCCTTCGAGCGCGTCGTCGCCCTCGTCCCACGGGTGGTAGCGGTAGCGGGCGTCATCGCTGAAGAGCCCGCCGATCGCTTCCTCGTCGTACGTTCTCCAGGCTTTGACGTAGGCGTCGAGCCACTGCTGAAAGTCGGTGTGATCCACAGCCGGAAGCCTACGCCTAGACTCGATCTGATGCGCGCTCTCCTCGTCGGTTCGGGCGGGCGTGAGCACGCGCTCGCCTGGAAGCTCGCGCAGGCTCCGTCGCTGACCGATCTCCATGCCGCTCCGGGGAGCCCGGGCATCGCGCGCCTGGCTGAGTGCCATCCGATTCGCGCCGAGGACCCGGAGGGACTCCTCGCCCTCGCCCATTCGCTCGACATCGATCTCGTGGTGATCGGGCCGGAGGCACCGCTCGTCGGTGGGGTGGCCGACGTGCTCCGTCCCGCGGGGATCGCGGTGTTCGGGCCGAGTGCGGCCGCGGCGGCGATCGAGGGCTCCAAGGCCTTTGCCAAGGACGTGCTGGCGGCCGCCGGGGTCCCGACGGCCGCCCAGCTCGCAGTTGCCCGGCCGCCGTGTGTCGTGAAGGCCGACGGTCTTGCGGCCGGGAAGGGCGTTCACGTGTGCAGATCCGACGCCGAGCTCGACGACGCCCTGAAGGCCGTGACCGCTCTCGGCGGCAGTTTCATCGTCGAGGAGCTGCTCGAAGGCCCGGAGGTCTCGCTTTTTGCGATCTGCGACGGCTCCGATGCGATCGCTCTCGTGCCGGCCCAGGACTTCAAGCGCGCCTACGAGGGAGACGAGGGGCCGAACACCGGAGGCATGGGCTCGTTCGCACCGATCCCCGGGCTCGGGGGCGACGCCGCCGAAGAGCTTCTCGAGCTCGTTCATCGGCCTGTGCTGGCCGAGCTCCGGCAGCGGGGTACGCCGTTCGTCGGTCTCCTCTTCGCGGGGTTGATGCTGACGCCCGACGGCCCGCGCGTACTCGAGTTCAATTGCCGTTTCGGCGATCCCGAGACGCAGTCGGTGGTCCCGCTCCTCGAGGGAGATCTCCTCGAGACTCTCGCGTCAGCCGCGGCCGGAGCGCTCGCCGGAGCCTCGCTCGAGACGTCTCCAGGCACCGCGGTAACGGTGGTGCTGGCGGCGAGGACGTACCCGGCGGGGTCGGATCGCGGCTCGACGATCACCGGCGTCGAAGAGGCGGAAGCAGAGGGCGTGCTCGTCTTTCACGCCGGGACCGCCCTGCACGGAGATCGGCTGGTGACGAACGGGGGCCGCATCCTGAGCGTGACCGGGACCGGCGTGTCGGTGGCCGAAGCGCGCGCTGCCGCGTACGGCGGAGCCGATCTGATCGCGTTCGAGGGAGCGCGCCGGCGAGAGGACATCGCGCTCGCCGCGGCCGGGGGCGAGACGGTGTCGCGGCACCGGTCGTAGCGCCCCTGAATTCCCAGGACCACCCCGCGCCTCCTCCCACTTCAAGCCTAAGAACTCGATCAAAATGAGGAACGATCGCCGCTCTGGCACGCTCGGCGGCGCGATGCGGCGTCCTCAGTCGCGCCGATATGCCTGCATTTCGACGCTCCCTGCGTCCTTGCCTCGCACCACCGATCGCACCAGATCGTCGGGGCCCTCATTCTGAACCGAGTTCTAACCGGGAAGTGCGTACAGGTGGGGAACGCCTTCGTATCGAAAGTGAACATCTGCGCTGCTGGCGCCGCTCGGGGAGGCTCGGAGGACAGCGGTGCGTCCCGGAGAGACCACTACCATTGTCCTGGTGATCCCGCGCTACTCCCGACCTGCGATGACGCGCGTCTGGTCGGAGGAGGCGAAGCTCGAAGGGTGGCTTGCGGTCGAGCTGGCCGCGCTCGACGCCTGGGAGCAGGTGGGCACGCTTCCGCAGGGCACCGCCCGGGATATCCGAGCCCGAGCGTCGACTCCGACTCCGGAGCGGGTCGCCGAGCTCGAGCGGACGACGAACCACGACGTCGCCGCATTCGTGGACGCAGTCACGTCAGAGCTCGGGTCGACCGGGCGGTGGTTCCACTACGGGCTCACTTCCTCGGACGTCCTCGACACCGCGCTCGCACTCACCGTGCGGGACGCAGGCGGGCTCGTGCTCGCCGCGATCGACCGCGCTTGGGCGGCGGTCGTCGAACGGGCGGAAGAGCATCGCGACACGTTGACGATCGGCCGAACGCACGGCGTCCACGCCGAGCCGATGACGTTCGGCCTCAAGCTTGCCGGGTGGGCGTTTCAGCTCGCCCGGGACCGAGGACGAGTCGAGCGTGCGCTCGAGGGCATGCGGGTCGGGAAGCTGAGCGGTGCGGTGGGCACATACTCGGCGACGCCGCCCGAGGTGGAGCGCCTCGCGTGCGAGAGCCTGGGGCTCGAGCCGGCTCCGAGCTCGACGCAGATCCTGCAGCGCGACCGTCACGCGGAGCTTCTGTCGGCTCTCGCGCTCGTCGCGTCATCCCTCGACCGCTTCGCGCTCGAGATCCGACATCTTGCGCGCACCGAGGTGCGCGAGGTGGAGGAGCCGTTCGGGCGCGGCCAGAAGGGCTCGTCCGCAATGCCGCACAAGCGGAATCCGATCGTCGCGGAGCGGATCTGCGGTCTTGCGCGCCTCGTGCGTGGTCATGCCGTGGTCGGTTTGGAGAACGTCGCTCTCTGGCACGAGCGTGACATTTCCCACTCCTCCGCGGAACGCGTCGTCCTTCCCGACGCGTTTCTCGCCGTCGACTACATGCTCGACCGCTTCGCCTGGCTCATCGAGGGACTCGTCGTCCGCCCCGAGCGGATGCGCGCGAATCTCGAGTCCACCGGCGGGCTCTACTTCAGCCAACGACTGCTGCTGTCCCTGGTCGAAGCGGGCCTTGACCGCGACACCGCCTATCGGGCTGTGCAGGAGCACGCGCTGCGCGCGTGGGACGAGGGTCTCGACTTTCGCACGCTCGTCCGGGGCTCCGACCTCGCGGGACGCGTGGATCTCGACGACGTCTTCGACCTCGGAGCGTTCACCCAGCACACCGATGTCGTCTTCAAGCGACTGCAGGCTACGAAAAGAGAGGAGGAGATCCATGTCTGAAGCGGTTCACGTTGCAAGCGGCAAGGTGCGCGAGATCTTCGCGCTGGAAGACGATCGGTTGCTGCTCGTCGCGAGCGACCGGATCTCGACCTTCGACGTCATCTTGCCGACGCCGATCCCGGACAAGGGCCGCGTTCTCACCGGCCTCTCTGCCTTCTGGTTCTCGCGAACCACGCACATCGTTCCCAATCATCTGCTCGAGGTGCCCGACGACGGACGCTCGATGGTGTGTCGAAGGCTCGACATGTTGCCTATCGAGTGTGTCGTCCGTGGGTATCTCACCGGATCGGGTTGGCGTGACTACAGCGAGACGGGTGCGGTCTGCGGGCATGTCCTGCCTGAAGGCTTGCGCGACTCCGATCGCTTGCCGGCTCCGATCTTCACACCGGCCACGAAGGCGACCGAGGGACACGACGAGAACATCGACGAGGAACGTGCGGCCGAGCTCTGCGGTCGCGACCTCTATCGCGCCGCCAAGGAGGCGTCGCTCGCCTTGTACGGGTTTGCCGCCGAGCACGCCGAACAGCGGGGGATCATCCTCGCGGACACCAAGTTCGAGCTCGGAGTGGCAACCGACGGCGCGCTTACGCTCGGCGACGAGGCGCTGACTCCCGACTCCTCGCGCTTCTGGCCGCTCGCCGGCTACGAGCCGGGCAAGCCGCAGCCCTCGTTCGACAAGCAGTTCGCGCGCGACTGGTGCGCCGAGACGGGCTGGGACAAGACCGACCCGGGGCCCGAGCTTCCCGAGGACGTCGTCGCCGGAACCCGCGCGCGCTACGTCGAGGCGTTCGAGCGGCTTACCGGAAGCTCGTTCGAGGCGTACCTGGGCGAACCGAAGATCGTGCTCGGGTGAGAGCAACGGTCCTGGTGCGGCCGAAGGACGGAATCCTCGACCCGCAGGGCGACGCGGTCCGAGGCTCGCTCCAGAAGCTTGGTTTCGACGTGGGGAGGATCCGTGTCGGTCGTGTCGTCGACATCGAGCTTGCTGCCGGAGATTCGGCGTTCGCTCGAGAGCAGGTCGAGCGCATGTGCTCCGAGCTCCTCGCGAATCCCTTGATCGAGAGCGTCGAGATTCGACTGGACGTCGAGTGATGGGACGCCCTGTCGTCGCCGTTGTCGTCTTTCCCGGCTCGAACGACGACCGCGATGCCGCCTGGGCTCTCGGCGCGCTCGGTGCGGACATCCAATTTGTCTGGCACGAGGACGACGAGCTTCCGGAAACGACCGGCGCCGTGGTGCTCCCCGGAGGGTTCTCCTACGGGGACTATCTCCGCTGTGGGGCGATCGCGAGCGTGGCTCCGGCCATGGACGCCGTGCGCCGCTTCGCCGGGTCGGGAGGCCCGGTACTGGGCATCTGCAACGGCTTCCAGATCCTCTGCGAGGCGCGGCTCCTGCCTGGAGCCCTGCGTCCGAACCGACAGCTCGAGTTCGTCTGCCGCGACACCACGGTCCGCGTCGAAAATGCCGACACGCTTTTCACGCGTCGGTGCGAGACCGGTCAGGAGCTCCTTCTACCCGTGAAGCACGGCGAGGGCGCCTGGCATGCGGACGAGGGTCAGCTGGTGCAGCTTGCTGCGCGCGGACAGATCGTGCTCCGCTACGCAGACGACGTGAACGGCTCCCTCGGCCGGGTCGCAGGAGTTGTCAACGAGGCCGGCAATGTGCTCGGGCTGATGCCCCACCCCGAGCACGCGGTCGATTCGCTGCTCGGGTCGGCCGACGGAGGGCTTCTGCTCGCGGCGCTGGTCGACGCCGCCGCCGAGCACGTGCTCGCGGCCGCTTAGAGGAGCGCATCAGAATGCCGCTTGCCGGGAACGTTTCGCGGTCGCGAAGCGAACGCCCGTAGGGATCTTCGTGCTCCTAGAAACGGAGCGCCTCTTCGAGCACGGGCGCACGTTCGAGCGCCGCCCGCAACCGCTCGAGGTCGCGCGCCCGCATCGTGACGGGACCGCGTCTCGCCGATCCCTCGGTCGTGTACGCAAAGCGGATGAGGCGCTCGCCGCTTCTCGTCTCCAGCAGTTGGACGACCACCGAGAAGCGCTTCTCGCCGGCCCGCTGAGGCACCGTCACCTCCTCGACGACCTCCGTCGCTCCCCACGGGGTCGCCGCTGTAGTTGCCTTCCGTCGAGCCTTCGTCTCAGCCGTTGCCTGGGCCTTCGTCCGCACAGTCGCCATATGCATCGAGAGTAGGGCGGCAGCGGTCACAGAGGGGGAACGTCTTCGTGGAATGACCGTCACAAAGAGAGGAGCCGTATCCTCGGCCGGTGCACGACATCGTGATCGTGGGAGCAGGAACGGCCGGCTGCGTCCTCGCCTCTCGGCTCACCGAGAATCCGGACCTATCCGTGCTCCTGATCGAGGCCGGGCCGCACTCGAGAAAGCTCGAAACGCGGATCCCGGCAGCGTTCTCGAAGCTCTATCGCAGCGCCGTCGACTGGGGCGACTCGACGGTCCCGCAGCTCGAGCTCGACGGGAGGGAGATCGTCTTCCCGCGCGGCCGTGCACTCGGCGGCTCGGCGGTCATCAACGCGATGATGGTGCTGCGCGGTCATCCAGCCGACTACGACGCGTGGGCGGCCGACGGCTGCCCTGGATGGTCGTGGGTAGAAGCAGAGAGGGCCTTTCGGCGAAGCGCCCAGGACGGCTTCCCCCGCACGGACCTGCGCGGCCGGCACGCCCTCACCGAGGCCTTCGTGCACGCAGCGCATTCGACCGGTATCCCGCTGAACAACGACCTGAACGGGGCAGACAACGCGGGCGTCGGCTTCGTTCCGGTCTCGCAGCGAAACGGGCGGCGCTTCAGCGTCGTCGACGGCTACCTCCGGCCGGCGAGACGCCGCCCCAACCTCACGGTGGTGACCGGGGCGCTCGTGACGCGCGTTCTCGTCGAGCGCGGGAGAGCGCGAGGTGTCGCCTACCGCCTACCCTCGGACGCGAGCCGAGACGAGGAAGCGCTGGCCGAGCGAGAGGTCGTACTCTCCTGTGGGGCGATCGGGACGCCGCACCTGCTCCAGCTCTCGGGGATCGGCCCGCGCGAGCCGCTCGAACGCGCTGGAGTGGAGGTCGTGCGTGAGCTGGACGGAGTCGGGGCGAACCTGCGCGACCACCTCGCCGGCGGAATCTTCGCGCTCACTCGAGGCGCGGACACCCTGGCGTCGGCGGAGTCTTTCCGAAACCTCCTCACCTGGGCGCTCTTCGGACGTGGCCCGCTCACGTCGAACGTCGGGGAGGCGGCGGCGTTCGTGCGTACGCGTGCGCACCTGGCGGCGCCGGATCTCGAGCTCCTCTTCGCTCCTGTCCTCTTCGAGGAGGAAGGACTGAAGCAGCCGACGGAGGACGGCCTCACCCTCGCAGTCGTGCTCCTGCAGCCGAAGAGCTCGGGCACGGTCACGCTGCGCTCCTCGGATCCACTCGAGCTCCCGGCGATCGATCCTCGGTATCTCACGGATCCGGGCGGTGAGGATGTGCGCACGCTTCTGCAGGGGCTTCGCCTCGCCCGCCGCGTGCTGGCACAAGAGCCGCTCGC
>JACCUU010000312.1 GCA_013811645.1 Actinomycetota bacterium
TATCTGCGAAGGACCTTCGTCCTGCGCTGCCTGTCGGGCACCTGCGTCCCGTCGGGCGAGTCGGCGCGCTACGAGTTCCCGCCGGCGCGACTCGCATTCGTGGCCAGGGACGACGGGACCACGGAGAGGAGCTCCATCAACGCCCAGATGCCCTCTGTCCGGGTCTACTCGCGCTTCACGGCGTTGGGCGCGGGAACGGACAGGGGGTCGGCGCCCTGGGTAGTTGATCTGCTCTCGCTCCCATCCGCCTCGTATCGCTTCGCTCCTGGCCTGCTCATTGCGATGCTCCTCTCGTTTGCGGCGCTGGCGGCGCTCGTCGGCGTCTTCCTCGGATATCTCGCCTGGCCGCCCCGCGTGGTCGAGCCGGAGCCTGAGCCCGAGCCGGAGCTTCCGCCGCCGCCCCCGCTGAGCCCCCTCGAGCAGGCTCTCCTGCTGCTCGAGCAGTCGATCCGAGTCGACGGTGCAGCGGATCAGCGCCGGGCCCTCGAGCTCGTGGCCGAGGAGCTCGAGCTCGCGGACTGGGGCGACCGCGACCTGGCACGCACGGCCAGGGCGCTGGCGTGGTCGGAGGGCGTCCCGCCCATCCAGGAGACGACTCAGCTGGCCACGCGCGTTCGCACCGCTCTTCCGCACGCAGAGGACGCCGAGACAAATGGAAACGGAAATGTGGTCGTCTAGGAGAGTTTGGCGGAACACAGCGCCTGTTTCGCCAAGCCCTCCTAGGTCGAAGGGTCGTGAAGTGGTGGACACCCACGACGCGGATGCGTTTCCCGCCGCCGCGTGGCGGACCCGGATTCTCCGGTTGGTCTTCGGCGGCGGCGCGCTGATCCTCGTCGTCGCCTCGGCCGCCTCCGCCCGCGATCTCGAGACGCGTGAGCGAGGCCTGATTCCGAGCGGCACCACCGGTGTCGTCGTCGTCGATCTCTCCCTTTCGATCGCGGACGAGGATTACGACGCGGTTCGACGTGCTTTCCGCCGGCTGGTCTCCGAGAACGCGAGCATCGGGCTCGTCGTCTTCTCGGATGTCGCCTACGAGCTCCTTCCTCCCGGAACGCCCGCCTCGGAGCTTCGGCCGATGCTGAGACTTCTCGTTCCGCCGAGGCTCGGGCCGGTGGTGAATCCGTGGACGCAGGCGTTCCGGGCCGGCACCAAGATCTCAGCTGCGCTCGACCTCGCGCGCCACATGCTCGAGCGGGACGGCGTGCGTTCGGGCTCGATCCTGCTCGTCAGCGACCTCGAGACCGCGCCGGATGACGTGCCTTCGCTCGCTCGTACCGTTCAGAGCCTTCGTCAGGGCTCGATTCAGTTGCGCGTGCTCGGCCTCGCGCCATCGACCGATGCTCAGTTGATCTTCGCGGGGCTCCTCCAGGAGGGCGCCTTCGAGGCACCGGTTGCCGACGGGGCGCAGGGGCCCGAGGCAGAGAGCGAGATCCGGGTTGGAGCGCCAAGGACGCTCCTTCTCCTCGGGATGCTCTTCTTCCTGGCGCTTGCGGTCCACGAGCGCTATTCGGGAAGGCTCGCGATCACCGGCCGGCGGAGTCCGGCATGACCATCGCTCGCCGGTCGGCACTGGCAGGGGGAGCATTCGGCTGCATCGCGCTCGCAGTGACTCTCGCGCTGCTCGCAATCGATGCATCACGGTGGCAGGACGCCTTCACCTCTGGCGACGTGCGCTTTCGTGCCACGCCGGCGGACGAGCGGCTCTGGCGACCCGACGAGCTCGTGCCTTTCGCTGCCGGGCGCAAGTCGCTCGCGGTTCAGGACGATGTCGACTTTCGAGAGGCGGTGCGCGCGCTGCGCGAGGCTGACCTCGAGGATGCCGTGATCTCCGATCCTGAGGTCGCGATCCGCAGAAACGAGGCGCAGGCCCGTCTCGAGGCGATCGTCGCGCGCGACACGGACGACTCGAGGCGCTCGCGCGCCGCGGGACTGCTCGGAGTTCTGGGGCTCGCCCGATTCGTGTACGAGACCCAGGAGCGAGAAGCGCTCCTCTCCGCGACCATCGCCAACTTGACCCGCGCCATAGCGCTCGACCCTCGAAACGACGAGGCGAAGTACAACCTCGAGCTCGCCTACCAACGTGGACGTGGGCTCGAGCTGACGGAGGCATCGGCCGGATCGAACGCCGCCCCAGGCGGCCAGGGCTCAAAGGGCGCGGGGGCCGGCCAGCCCGGCAGCGGGTATTGAACCTCGTCTTTCTCACCCCCGGTGGGGTGCTTCTGACCCTCGGCGTCCTGATTCCTCTCGTCGCACTCTTCTTCGTGCGGCGTCGTGCCGGACGAGTGCGAAGCGCGCTCGGCCTCGACGAACCGCGCAGACTGGGGCTCGTCTTCGGGATTCTCTCGCTGCTCGCCGCAGGGACGTTCCTCGGGCTTGCGGCAGCTCAGCCGGTGATCGAGCGGACGACGACGCTCGAGACACGCACCGACGCGGAAGCGTTCATCGTCCTCGATGTCTCGCGCTCGATGCTCGCCCGGCGGTCGCCCCGGTCGGCGACGCGGATCGAGCGCGCGAAAACAGCTGCGAGAACTCTCCGCGCGGCGCTTCCCGAGGTTCGCTTCGGCATCGCGTCGCTCACCGATCGAGCGCTTCCGCATCTCTTCCCGAGCATCGACCATGATGTGTTCGAGTCGACTCTCACCCGCTCGCTCGGAATCGAGCAGCCACCCCCTCGGTCGTCGTTGGCCACCAATGCGACGAGCCTGGATGCGCTCGCCACGATCCGCACGCAGCGCTACTTCATGCCGAAGTCACGCAAGCGGCTTCTCATCGTGCTCACCGACGGAGAGTCCCAACCGGTCTCCGCGGCACGTCTCGCGTCGGTGCTTCGGAGGCCGCCCGTCACGGATGTCGTGCTCGTGCACGTCTGGCATGCGGACGAGCGCGTGTACTCCGGTGACGCGCCGGAACCCCAGTACCGACCCGATCCCTCGTCGAGCCTTGTCCTCGACGGACTTGCCAGAGCGGTCTCCGGCGACGTTTACGCCGAAAGCGAGATCGGCGCCGCGACGACGAAGGCGCGCGAGCTCATCGGCAGCGGCCCAACCGTGGTGCGAGGCGAGCGTAGCGGCCAGGTTCCGCTTGCCCCGTACCTCGCGGCCGCCGCGCTCGCGCCCCTGGCCCTCCTTCTGTGGCGGCGCGACCGTTGAGTGACTCAGGTGTCCAGCAAGTCCTCGTCCGGAATCCAGGGCGCGACAGCCTCCGGGAAGCCGTACTCGTCCATGTACGAGATCGCGCGACTCGCGAGCCACACGACCGCCTCCGGGCTCGCCGAGGCGAGGACGTTTCGCACCGCCTCGTCTCCGTGCTGCGGCCCTCCGCGGCGGCCTGCCGTCGCGCGGCGAAGTCGACAGAGGGCCGAGGCCGCGCGATCGATGTCGCTTCCGGGCACGTCGTACCACTCGACGTCCTTGCCCTGCTCGAGA
>JACCUU010000313.1 GCA_013811645.1 Actinomycetota bacterium
GCGCCTCGGGATAGGACCCTGCATACCCGACCACGAGCCGCACGCGCTGGCCGGAAACCGAGGGCACCACACAGTCGGTGGCGCTGGGAAAACGCGGGAGACCACCAGGCAACGTCTGTCCGGAGTATCCGACGATGGCCGACCCGGGATACGCCACTGCCGCCACGGCCACGATCACCCAAGTGAGCCGCGAGCGCCACAGGAACCACTTCCACCAACGCGCAGCCGGTTGCGGAGGAACGCGCGGAGCCATCCCCCAGGCACGTTCGAGGAGCAACGGTGTCAATAGTGCGAGGACGAGGATGGGGGTTCCCAGGAGGCGCACGATCGGGTTGTCGGCGTTGTCCGGCGTGAGCGTCAACGCCGTGTTCGCCCAGATCGCCCACGTCGCCGCTGCGAAGGCGGCGCCGGCGAACACACCGGTGAAGACGGACAGCTGCCATGCCCTGACCACGATGGCGAGCCCGACGGCCAGTCCTGCCAGGATCGGCACGACGAGCCAGAGGCCGGTGTCGAAAAACGTCATAACGACGAGCTCGAACGCCGGCCACGCACGTTCGAGGTAGCCGAAGCTACCGAGATACCCAGAGTCCGGGCCATCGGACGGCAGCCCCTTCTCCATGAACCAGACTCTCCACGGCAGGGTGATCGCGAAGGCGACGCCCACGGCGATGGCCAGCCGCGGCCAGAGTGTGCGGCGCTCCTTGAGTGACGCGGCGAAGCCCGCGAGGAAGACGCACGCGACGAGGAGAATCCCCTCGCGCTTGGTGAGGATCGACCCAGAGAGGAGCATCGTGGCGGTCGCGAGTTGCCAGTCCTGCCGCTCCTCGAGCCACAAGACAACAAGGAGCGCGGCGATAGCGACGAGATACGCAAGAGGGACGTCCGCGTTCACCGAAACGAACTGGTAAACGAGGCTCGGCATCACAAGGACGACGAGAAGCAGCGGAAACAGGATGGCCTGCCGAACTCTCGTTGCGAGCAGGCCAATCACTGCCCCGACGAAGCCGACCGCGTAGAACCAGTACTGGAGATGCAGAGTCGAAGCGTCGGCCGATCCCATGGCGTGGAACGCAAGTCCGTGCAGTGCCGGCAGGCCCGGTGGATACGACGGTGTCCACGGGGGGAGAGCGAAGAGGAACTCGGTATCCAGCTCTCCGAAGAAGTACAGAGCCTTAGCCTTCGGAACCCAGAAGGCCCAGCCGTCCCACTCCAGCCCGATGCTCGCTAGCCGCCCGGCGCGGAAGAGCGCCTCGAGGAAGACGACGATCGCTGCGACGAACAGCGCCACGAACAGCGAGAGGCCGGGTACACGCACTCTCTGCGCCGGGAGAGTCGGCCGAGGGTTACCTCGAAGAGCCCCGAGCCCGACCCCCGTGAGGAAGATGGCTGCCCCGCTGGCCGCAGCCGTCGCGAGGGTGAGCGGTAGACCGACCACGAGCGCGAGCGTGAGCGTGATCATCATCGTCGCGAGACCCAATAGATAGGCAACTCCGGCCAGACGGAAGAGATCGGACCAGAAGCGCCAACCGCCAAGGCCCCAGAGGAGGCCCGACCCGACTCCGAAGACAAGAATGTTGTAGGTCGCGAGACCTCCTATCGCGCGGAGGGTCACGACCTCACCTTCCCGAACACGAGACCATCTCCCTCGTCGGAGAGAATTCGAAGGCGCCCGAGAGTCGCGGCGTCGCAGCCGAAGCAGAAGATCCAGCGTGCCTCCTCGGATGAGGTCTGCCGCCTGGGCAGGAGGAAGCCGTTCAGGAAGTACTGGGCCCAGTACGAGTATCCGGTCTCCGCGTACCGTCGACCTCTGACAACGCGATAGGAGGCGTCCGCGGGCATGGACAGGCGCGCGTCCTCGAAGACCTTTCCGCTGCCGGCGACCACAGGTTCGGGATAGACGCGCTCCCGGTAGTCGAACGCATGGTTTCGGTCTGCCGCGCTGTCGTACACGCCAAGGGTGTCGTCGAACTTGAGCACCCCGGAGATGGCAGCCGCCCCCACGCAGAGAACGACGCCCACTCGGACGGCGACCGCTAGGAACGCCCGAGCCGTCCGCGCCCTCGCGCTACCCGAGCGAGGATCGGCCTCTGTTGCGGGGTGATCGACGTCCACGCGAAGCCTTCCGAGGGTAGCTACCGAAGACGGACGCCGACCCGATCACCTCTCGACGATCTCCACGATCGCATCCCGTACGCGCTCCGCGGCGCGGCCGTCGACTTCTCCGACGACCTCGCGGACGGCGCGTCGCCGCTTCTCGTTCAACTCCTCAGGGCTTGCGAGAACACGCTCGATGCCGGTGACCACCTGCTCGAAGCTCTCGGCCGTGTGGAAAGCGCCGGATGCGGCGAGCTCCCGATAGTGCTCGCCGATCACGTTCTTCGCGGCCCACGACTCGCCGGGTGACGCGCCTTCGTCGTACAGGACGCACACGACCGGGCGATCGTTGACGAGAGCGTCGAGCAGGATCGTTCCTGCATTGCAGACGACTGCGTTGCCATGCTGGAGCAGGATCGCAAGCTCCTCCAGGTCGGTGTAGCTCGGCTCCTGCACGAAGACGCCCTCCCGGCCGAGCGCTGCGCCGAACCGCTCACGCCATTCCTTGTCGCGCGGGTGGGGCCGGAAGAGAAGTTGAAAGCGATCCCGTGCGCTCTCTTCCCAC
>JACCUU010000026.1 GCA_013811645.1 Actinomycetota bacterium
CCGTAGCGGCCGACGGGCGTCCTGACCGCGGAGAGAACGACGGCTTTCCTCATGCGAGTGACGCTAGCGGATGAAGTCGATCTTGACCGCCTCGGGGAATGCCCCGAGCTCCTCACCGCGGCGCAGGAGCTCGGTCACCGCCTTGCGACCCTCGTCGCCGTAGTCCTGGGTCAGCTCGTTCACGTACATGGCCACGAACCTGTCCGCGACGGCGGCGTCGATCCCGCGTCCGAACTGCAGCGCATACTCGAGCGCCTCGGCCCGGTTGTCCAGCCCGCACTGGATCGCCTCCCGGAGCACGTCGGACACCTGCGCGAGGACTTCGGGCCCGAGATCCCTGCGGGCCACGTTCACGCCGAGCGGCAGGGGCAGCCCCGTCTCGAGAAGCCACCACTCGCCGAGGTCGAGCACCTTGACGAGGCCGTGGTCTTCGAACGTGAGCTGACCTTCATGGATCAACAGGCCTGCATCCGCTCGCCCCGATGCAACCTCTCCTGGAATCTCGTCGAACGGCAGGTCCCGGTAGCGAAAGTCTCCGAGGTAGAGCCGCAGCGCGAGGAAAGACGTCGTCATCGTTCCCGGCACGACGATCTCGAGGTCCTCGAGCTCTTCGCGGGCGAGCGGACGAGGCGCGACCACGATCGGTCCGTACCCGGAGCCGATGCTCGCCCCGTGCGGGAGAAGCGCGTAGTCCTGCTGCACGAAGGGATAGGCGGCGAGCGAGAGGGCCGTCACCTCGAGCCGGCCAGCGCGCGCCCACTGGTTCAGCGTCTGGATGTCGCCGAGCACTTGCTCGAACTCGTGGCCGCGCGTCTCGACGCGGTCACTCGCGAGCGCCCAGAACATGAACGCGTCGTCGGGATCGGGGCTGTGTCCGACGCGGATCCGCACGAAGCGCGGGACGCTAGCACCGAGTTGACGGAACTGGCGCGTCAACCACACATCGCCCGCTGACGTCGCAGGGACGGCTCTCACAAGCGAGCCGGTGGGCTCGACGCGCAGGACAGTACGTGAGGTGCGGACAAGCGGCGAGCCCACTGGATCGCGCAGTCGAGCGTCGTCAGCCGGTCGCGGAGGCCGCTCCGCGGGCCGGGAGCGAACGGCGGCCTGCGGCGTCAGCGGTTGAAGAACCAGCGCTCGAGGAGTGGCAATACTTCCTTGCGCGTGAACGGTCGCGCATCCACCTCTCGGCCGTCGCCTTCGAGCACCACGACGTCGTCCTCGAGTGCCTCGTTCGCGCGCTCGAGCGCGTCGCCGAGCTCGTACCCCTCGAAGATCAGATCGTCGGGTCGGGTCTCGTCGGACTCCCGGAGCTGGGGATTGACGGCCCGCGCCACGGCCCAGACTCCCTCCGTCCGGCGCTCGATCCACAGCACGATCCGCTCCTCCTGGCCGGCGTCGTCCACTCCGACCAGCGCGCGCTCGGCGTATCGACCTTCACGGGAGCTCCGTTTCATGTACCCGGGATACAATCGCGTCTCGTGGCCGTCTTCAAGAATCTCTTCTCGTTCCTCTTCCAGCGGAACTCCGCCGAGGAGCATGTTGCCCGCTACGTGATCCGCGAGCACGAGCGTGGCCGCTCGCTCGACGAGATCCTCTCGGACAAGTACGTCCAGAATCGGCTCACACCTGAGCAGCAACGGCGCCTGCTCGATCGTCCCGAGATCGTCGGCGCGATCTCGGGCGAAAAGATTGAGGCGGCTAAAGCGTCGGTTTCGTCTCCGTAGGGGTCGGGCATGCCCGACCCCTACAACATCGTGCCGACGCCTTGCGCGCGTGCCCGAAGCAGTGCCTCCGCGCCGAGCGCGACATCCCAGGCCGCAATCCCGTTCGACTTGACGACGACGACGTCTGAGTCCGACTGACGGCCGGGCACCTCACCCGCGACGACCTCGTGCAGCTCGTGCACCTCGAGCCAGTCGAGCACCCCGGCCTGGATGGGCTCGATCAGGTCGCCTGACTCGAGCTGCGCCGTCTCCAGGGAGTCGCAGCACACGAACGTCGCGCGCTCGAGGACGGCGTTGTCGAGCTCGCGCCGGCTGGCGACGTTCGCGCCTGCGGCGATCACGAGCGCACCTGGAGCAAGCCACTCGCCGCGCAGGACCGGATCGGGCGAGTTGGTCATGGTGACGACGACGTCCTGCGCGCCGGCGTCCCGGTGGCTCTCGCCGGCCTCGGCGCCAACCAGCTCGCAGAACCCAGCCAGTCGCTCGGGCGTTCGGCAGTAGGCAACGACCCGCTCGATCGACGGCACCGCCGCGCGGACGCATGCCACCTGTGTCTCCGCCTGGTTCCCGCACCCGAGCACGCCAAGCGTCGTCGTGTCCTCGCGCGCTAGATAGCGAGCAGCGACTCCGCTGGCCGCCCCCGTGCGTAGCCGGCCGAGCTGGTCGCCTTCGATCACCGCAGCGAGCTCCGACTTCTCCGCATCGAAGAGACAGACGACGAAGGCCGCTCCGGCCGGCGCTGCCGTATACAGCTTGCCGCCGGCGACTCCCAGCTCGCGATCGCTGGCCGCCATGTCCGCGAGCGATCCTTCCTCGAGCGGCAGGCGACGGCGTGGAGCATTGTCCACGGCACTCCGCGCGATGCGCCGGAAACACTCCTCGATCACCTCGACCGCGTCCGTCGGCGCGAGAAGTGAGGAGACATCGGATTCGGTGAGGTAGAGCGGCACGACGGGAAGTCTAGGAGGGCTTGGTGGAACGGGCCTCGTCGCAGGAGTGCCGCTGGTCGTCGCAAGGCA
>JACCUU010000183.1 GCA_013811645.1 Actinomycetota bacterium
TCCGCGAGCTCGAGTCGTGGGAGCGCGTGCTCGCGGACGTTCGCCAACAGCTCGGTGACGACGTGCACACGCTTGTCAACAACGCGGCGCGGACGGAGATCCGCTCGTTCTGGGAGATCGACATGGACGAGTGGGACGACGTCCTGGCAACGAACCTCCGCGGCACCTATCTCGGCTGCCGTGTCGTCGGCGCGTATCTTCGCGATCGCGGCGCCGGCAGGATCGTCAACCTCGCGAGCGTCGCAGGGCAGGCAGGACGTGCGGTGACGGGCGTGCACTACGCGACCTCGAAGGCGGCGATCATCGCCCTCACGCGCCATGCCGCAACCGAGCTCGCACCCTCTGGCGTGACGGTGAACGCGGTGGCTCCGGCGGCGATCGACGGGCCGATGGTGGCGTCGGTGCCTCCCGAGCGGATCGAGGCGATGATCCAGACGATCCCGGTCCGGCGCCTCGGCCGCCCCGAAGAAGTAGCAGCGCTCGTCGCCTTCCTGGTCTCGGACGAAGCTGGCTTCACGACGGGTGCGACGTTCGACGTCAACGGCGGCATGTTGATGCGCTAACGCCCTGGCACCCGGGGGTCAGGCTTGAGCCCTGACCTCGTCTTCGGGTTTTGGCGCCCGCAAGTGAGAACCCCAACACTGGGGTCAGGCTTCAGCCTGACCCCAGACCCCAGACCCCCACGCGATTGTTTTAGAGTCGCGCGGACATCCTCCGAGGAAAGGGGGGCTCGGTGACGAGCACCGAAACAGGCCTCGGCATCGAGGCAAAGTCGGACGCGATCTACGAGCTCGTCGAAGAAGGCACGCAGGTCGAAAAGCTTGCGACCGGCTTCACGTTCACCGAAGGGCCGATCTGGCATCCGAAGGAGCACTACCTGCTGTTCTCGGACATGCCCGGCGACGTCAGGCGCAAGTACACGCCGGACGGGAAGGTCGTCGAGGTCCGGAACTTCTCGAACAAGTGCAACGGGATGACCTACGACGCCGACCTGAACCTGCTGGTCTGCGAGCACGTCACGAGCTCGCTGATTCGCGAGAGCCCGGACGGGACGCGCGAGATCATCGCGCAGGAGTTCGAGGGCGAGGAGCTGAACAGCCCGAACGACGTCTGCGTCCATTCGAGCGGCGCGATCTTCTTCTCCGATCCCTGGTACGGCCGGTTTCCGGGCTTCGGGCACCCCCGCCAGCGGAGGCTCGGCTTTCAGGGCGTCTACCGCATCGCGCCGGGGGGCGGTGACCCGGAGCTCATGATCGGCCGGGAGGAGTTCGAGATGCCGAACGGGATCTGCTGGTCGCCGGACGAGTCGCTCTTCTATATCAACGACACGCCGGGGGCGTACATCAGGGTCTACGACGCCGCGCCCGACGGCACGATCTCGAACGGCCGCATGTTCTTCGAAGGCGTCGGCACGGGCGTCATCGAGGACGGGATCCCCGACGGGATGAAGTGCGACGAGCGCGGCAACATCTGGGTCACCGGTCCGGGCGGCATCTGGATCATCTCGGCCGCCGGAGAGCACCTCGGCACGATCAAGGTGCCCGAGAACACCGGCAATCTCACCTGGGGCGGCGAGGACTGGCGGACGGTCTATATCCCGAGCTCGACGTCGCTCTACTCCATCCGCGCGATGGTCGGGCCGCGGCACGAGCCCTACATGGGTTGAAAGGGAGGTCACGATGAACGACGAGGCCCTGACACTGGATCCGGCGCGCTGCGCGCTGATCATCCAGGATCTGCAGAACGACGTGATCATCGAAGGTGGCGCCTTCGCGGACTCCGGCTCGCCCGGGCACGCGAAGGAGCAGAACGTCGTCGAGAACGTGAAAGCGCTGGCGGAAGCGTGCCGAAGCAAGGGGATCCCCGTGATCCACGTCTGGTACATCGTCGAGGAAGGCGCGGTCGGGCTGAAACTGAACGCGCCTCTCTTCCAGGGCGTCAAGGATTCGGGAGCACTGGTTCGGGGCACCTGGGGCGCGGCCGCGGCGGACGGGCTCGAGGCGCAGGACGGCGACCACATCGTCGAGAAGATGCGGATGAGCGCCTGGCAGGGAACCAGGCTCGAGACGCTCCTCGCCGGCTTGGGGCGGGACACGATCATCGTCACCGGTGCCTGGACGAACATGTCCATCGAGCACACGTCCCGGACCGGCGCCGACAAGGGCTTCTCGATCGTCGTTCCCGAGGACGGGTGCTCGACGATGAACGCCGACTGGCACAACGCGTCGATCAACTTTGCGCTCCAGAACGTCTCGACCGTGACGACGTGCGGAGCCG
>JACCUU010000076.1 GCA_013811645.1 Actinomycetota bacterium
GCCTGACCCCGGACCAGCGAATGGGGTCGGCTGACACCGGACCCCAGGCCCAGCGGAGCGGAGTCAGGCTTTGGCCTGACCCCGACTTGAGGTCTGCGGTTGGGCTCCTTCTTCCACCGCCACCCTCGCCTCACCCCGTACCTGCTGCTCGCGCCGGGGGTGGCCTGGCTCGCGGTCTTCTTCCTCGTCCCGCTCGCGTTTCTCGGCTACCAATCTCTTCAGTCCGGGATCTTTCCCAACTTCGAGTTCACGTGGGAATTCTCGAACTTCTCGGATGGTTTGTCCGACTACCGGGAGCAGCTCTTCCGCTCGTTCCTCTATGCGGGGATCACGACCGTCGCGTGCCTCCTGGCGTATCCGCTCGTGTACTGGATCGCGTTTCGAGCCGGGCCGTGGCGGAATCTCTTCCTCCTCTTCATCATTGCGCCCTTCTTCGTCACGTACCTGATCCGGACGCTCGCCTGGCTCAACATCCTGGCGGACGAGGGACCCGTCGTCGGCCTCCTGCGCGCGATCAACGTGCTCGACGAGGACGGCCGGCTGCTGGCGACGACGTTCGCCGTGGTGTCCGGGATCACCTACAACTTCCTCCCCTTCATGGCGTTGCCGCTGTACGTCTCGCTCGAGCAGATCGACGGCCGGCTCCTCGAGGCGGCGAAAGATCTGTACGCGAGTCCGGCCCAGGCGTTCCTGCGGGTCACGCTCCCGCTCTCGGCGCCGGGGATCGTCGCCGGCACGCTGCTCACCTTCATCCCCGCCTCCGGAGACTTCATCAACGCCGAGCTCCTCGGGACGCCCAAGCAGCAGATGATCGGAAACGTGATCCAGGCGAAGTTCCTCGAGTCGCTCGACTACCCCACGGCCGCGTCGCTCTCGTTCATCCTGATGGCAGCGATCCTCGTGACTCTCCTCGTCTACGCGAAGATCGTGGGAGCGGAGAAGCTGACCGGATGAGACTCTGGCGCTTCGTCAAGCGGCACATGCTCACGGTCTACGCGCTCCTAGTCGTCGGCTACCTGATGTTGCCGATCGTGGTGGTGATCCTCTTCTCGTTCAACGACCCGGCCGGTCGCTTCAACTACGTCTGGCAGGGGTTCACCCTCGACAACTGGGCGGACTGGGACGGGGTGCTCGGGTTGCGCGAGGCGCTCATCACGTCAATCGAGGTTGGACTTCTCGCCACGCTCGTCGCGACCGTTCTCGGCGTGCTGATGGCGTTGGCCATCGTCCGGCACGGCTTCCGCGGCCGGGCGTCGGCCAACGTCCTCGTGTTCCTTCCGATGTCGACGCCGGAGATCGTTCTCGGTGCGAGCCTGCTCACGCTCTTCCTGAACATGACGAGCGTCTTCAGCCTCGGCTTCTGGACGATCTTCATCGCCCATGTGATGTTCATCGTCAGCTTCATCGTGGTCACCGTGAAGGCGCGGCTGATCGGATTCGACCGGCACCTGGAGGAGGCGGCGATGGACTTGGGAGCAAACGAGTGGACGACGTTCCGGAAGATCACGCTGCCGCTTCTGGCACCCGCGATCTTCGCCGCCGCGCTCCTCGGCTTCGCGCTCTCCATCGACGACTTCGTCATCACGTACTTCGCCGCGGGCGAGCAGACGTTCCCGGTCTTCGTCTGGGGAATCGCGCGCGTCTCGGTGCCGCCACAGGTCAACGTCGTAGCGAGTGCGATCTTCCTCGTCGCGATCGGTCTCGCCCTCGCTAACGTCCTCTGGCAGTTCCGGCAAGCCCGACTAGAGCGAGGAGCGAGAGCCACATGAGCACGACGACAGTCGATCTCCAACGGGCTGCAAAGGATCACCTGTGGATGCACTTCACCCGCATGGGCGGGTACCAAGCCGCAGACGTCCCGATCATCGTGCGCGGCGAAGGGTGCTACCTCGAGGACGTGAACGGGAAGCGCTATCTCGACGCTCTCGCCGGGCTCTTCTCGGTCAACATCGGCTACTCGTTCGGCGAGGAGATCGGACAGGCCGCGCTCGAGCAGATGCGGGAGCTGCCGTTCTACACGAACTGGTCGTACGCGCATCCCAAGGCGATCGAGCTGGCAGCCGAGGTCGCTTCGCTCGCGCCGGGCGATCTGAACCGCGCCTTCTTCTGCTCCGGTGGCTCGGAGGCCGTCGAATCGGCCTGGAAGCTCGCGCGCCAGTTCTACGCGGCGCGTGGCGGGA
>JACCUU010000077.1 GCA_013811645.1 Actinomycetota bacterium
GTCTTGGAGCACGTTCTCGCCGATCTCCAGGCGGCCGCGCCCGAACTCGTCGCGAACGTCGAGCGGCGCTTGGCGAGCGCGGCGGCGAAGTCAGGCCGCTACGTCGGCGAGATGCACGAGATCGCCGCGACCCAGACTGCGGCGGGTCTCACGCCTGGCCTCTTCGAGGCGATGGCCGAGATCTACTCGGCAGTGGGCACGACGCATGCCGCAACGAGGGCCCCAGAGGAGATCGCCACGGGCGAAACGCTCGAACAGCTGCTCGATGAACTGCGCAAAGGCTGAGTCACTCTCGATCCTGCATCGACCGCAGTGCCTCCTCCAGCCGCACGAGCCCGTCCGTCCAGCCCGCGTGGTGGAGGTCGTACCGCGCCTGCGTGGCAAAGGGACCCTGGTCGAGCACGAACTCCGTGGACTCGCCGACGACGCGCAACGAAATCGTGACGATCGTCTCCCGATCGTCGGGGTCGGGATCCTCCCAGCGAAACGTGTACGCGAGCCGGTCCGGCGGATCGACCTCGCGAAACTCTCCTGTCAGGTAGAAGAGCTCGCCTTCGGGCGGCTGCATCGCGATCCGATATCTGCCGCCGACGCGGAGGTCGCTCTCGATGCCGGGTGACGTGAAGCCCGCTGGTCCCCACCACTGCGCAAGAAGCGCCGGCTCGGTGCATGCGCGGAAGACGAGCGAGGCCGGCGCCTCGAAGACGTGCTCCAGATGGAGCGTGAGCCCGGTGGAGTGCGCCTCCAACGGCTACGTCCTGTTCGAGCCGGGAATCCAGTCCGTCCCGGCGACCGGAACTCTTGCCATGGCCGCAGCCTCGACGGTGAGCGCGACGAGGTCCTCGGGCTCCAGGTTGTGCACGTGCGACTTGCCGCAGGCCCGCGCGAGCGTCTGCGTCTCGAGCGTGAGCACCCGGAGGAAGTTTGCGATCCGACGACCGCCGAGGACCGGGTCGAAGCGCGCGGCGAGATCGTCGTCCTGCGTCGAGATCCCCGCAGGGTCCCGACCCGCTTGGTAGTCGTCGTAGAAGCCTGCCGAGCTGCCGATCTCCCGATACTCGTCCTCGAGCTCGGGGCTGTTGTCGCCCATCGCCACGAGCGCGGCGGTCCCGATCGAGACCGCGTCAGCACCCAGCGCCAGCGCCTTCGCGACGTCGGCGCCGCTCCGGATCCCGCCCGAAACGATCAGCTGCACCTGCCGGTGCATCCCGAGCTCCTGGAGCGCGTCGACCGCCAATCTCGTGGCCGGCAGGGTGGGAATGCCGACGTGCTCGATGAAGACATCCTGTGTCGCAGCCGTGCCGCCCTGCATTCCGTCGACGACGATCGCGTCGGCACCCGCCTTCACCGCGAGTTGGACGTCGTAGTACGTCCGCGACGCGCCGACCTTGACGAAGATCGGCTTCTCCCAGTCCGTGATCTCGCGCAGCTCACCGATCTTGATCTCGAGGTCGTCCGGTCCCGTCCAGTCGGGATGACGGGAAGCGCTTCGCTGGTCGATGCCCTTCGGCAGGTCCCGCATCTCGGCGACGCGGTCGGAGATCTTGTGGCCGAGGAGCATCCCGCCGCCGCCGGGCTTCGCTCCCTGCCCGACGACGACCTCGATCGCGTCCGCCCGGCGCAGATCGTCCGGATTCATGCCGTAGCGCGAAGGGAGCAGCTGGTAGACGAGCGTCTCGGAGTGCTCGCGCTCCTCGTTCGTCATGCCGCCATCGCCCGTGGTCGTCGACGTCCCGACTTCGGTCGCGCCGCGGCCCAGCGCTTCCTTCGCGGGGGCGGAGAGCGCGCCGAAGCTCATGCCGGCGATCGTCACCGGAATCTTCAGCTCCAGAGGCTTCTTCGCGAAGCGCGTTCCGAGGACGACATCGGTCGCGCAGCGCTCCCGATAGCCCTCGAGCGGATAGCGCGAGATCGATGCCCCGAGGAACAAAAGGTCGTCGAAGTGCGGCAGGCGGCGCTTGGCCCCGAAGCCGCGGATGTCGTAGATCCCTTCACGTGACGCGCGCTGGATCTCGGCAATGACGGTGCGGTCGAAGAGGTACGACTCGCGGAGGTTCCAGGGGCGCTCAGTAACAGCCATTAGTACGCGCCCGCGTTGTCGATCCGAAAGTTATAGAGCTGCCGCGCTGAACCGTACCGCCGGAAATCGGCCGGATCGGCATCGATCTCGGCAGCTTTCAGCAGCTCGGTGAGCTGAGTGCGGTGCTCATCGCGAAGCTCCTTTTCGACACAGTCGGCGCCCAGGCTCGCGACGCTGCCGCGAACATAGAGCCTCGACTCGTAGACCGAGTCCCCGAGCGCCTCACCTGCGTCGCCGCAGACGACGAGCGAGCCTGTCTGAGCCATGAACGCGCTCATGTGCCCCACCGAGCCGCCGACGACGATGTCGATCCCCTTCATCGAGATCCCACAGCGCGCGGCCGCGTCCCCGCGAACGACGAGCAGCCCCCCACGCCCCGTGGCCCCCGCCGACTGGCTGGCGTTCCCGTCGACGACGACGAGCCCGGACATCATGTTCTCGGCGAGGCCCGTGCTCGCGTTGCCGTGAATGCGAACCGTGGCCCGCTTGTTCATGCCGGCGCAGTAGTAGCCGACGTGCCCCTCGACCTCGACTTCGACGTCGGAATCCAGGCCGCACGCGACGGCATGCGCCCCGTTCGGGTTGACGATGCGCCAGGCAGCAGGCCCAGGGGACCCAGCAAGATCGTGAAGGCGTTGGTTGAGCTCGCGAAGCGGAGTCGTCTCGAGATCGACGTGCTCGACCGCAGCCTGCTGATCGCGCTCGGCGACCGCCATCACACGAGCTCCTTCTCCCACACGTACACGACGCCCGGCTCCGGCTCCCACATGCGCGCGTCCGCAGAGCCGGGCAGCACCGAGATCGCGCGCCACTCCGAGCCAATGGCCACCCACTCGTCCGTTTCTGCGAGCACCGCCGGCTTGCACGCGATCGGGTCGCGCAACACCGCGAAGCCGTCGGCGGTCCCGACCAGGAAGGTGTAGAAGCCGTCCAGGTCGGCGAGCGACCCTTCGAGCGCCTCCTGGAGCGACGCGCCCTCGCGCATCCGCCACGCGAGGTACCCGGCCGCCACCTCGGTGTCGTTCTCGGTCTGGAAGTCGATCCCCTCGCGGCGCAGCACCTCCCGCAACCGGTTGTGATTGGAGAGCGAGCCGTTGTGGACCAGGCAGAGGTCGAGCCCGGTCGAGAAGGGGTGCGACCCTTCGGTCGTGACCCGGCTCTCGGTCGCCATCCTCGTGTGGCCGAGGCCGTGGCTTCCCTCGATGTCCTCGAGCCGGAACTGGTCGACGAACGCCCGCGGTCGGCCGACCTCCTTGTAGATCTCGATCACCCGGCCCGCGCTCATGACACGCAGGTCTGGGCGGTGCCGCCGGATCCAGTCCTCGACCTCGGCTGCCTCGCCCTCGACCACGACGACGGCGTGATTCGCGCGGATTCCCGCCACGTGTGCGCCTCCGAACGTCGCGGCAAGCTCGCCACACAGAGCGTCCCAGGACATCGCCGGATCGAATGAGTAGAGCGTGAGCTTGCTCGAGCCGATCGGCGCCGGATCCCGGTAGACCGCGACGCCCGCGCTGTCGGGCCCGCGGTCGCTCATCTGCTCGAGCATGGACGCGAGGTACTCCCCGAGCCGAGGCTCGAGATCTGGGGATTTGCAGAAGAGGCCGACGATTCCACACATATGGTCACTTCCTACACTGGGTCGACGAACTCTAGGGCCTTCTGCCCCGGTCAAGTGCCCACTGTTCCTTAATGTCGTATGGAGCTTTCCTCCATACGACTCAAAAGCGTGTCAGATACTCCTTGATCTCCCACGGGGTGACCTGCTCGTGGTAACGGTTCCACTCGTCCTGCTTCACCCGGATGAAGTAGTCCACGTAGTCCTCGTTCCGCCCCTCGCCGAGCGCCTCGCGGATCACCTCGTCGCGTTCGAGCTCCATCGTCGCCTGCAAGAGATTGGGTGGCAGCGTGTCGAGTCCTCGCGCCCGCAGCTCGTCATACGGGGTCGCGTAGAGATTCTCGGCGTTCGGCTCCCCGGGATCGATCTTGTTCTCGATGCCGTCGATCCCCGCCGCAAGGATCACGGTGGCCGCCAGGTACGGGTTGGTAGATCCGTCCACGGTCCGATCCTCGATGCGCCCGGGAGCTGGAATCCGGAGCATCTGCGTCCGGTTGTTGTAGCCGTAGCTGATCCAGACCGGCGACCAGGTGGCGCCGCTCGATGTCGAGCCGAGCTTGAGCCGCTTGTACGAGTTCACCGTGGGCGCCGTCACCGCGCTGTAGGCCTTCGCGTGCTTCTTCAGCCCCCCGATGAAGTGGTACGCAGTCTCGGAGAGGCCGAGACCCCTGGCGTCGTCCTCGTCCAGGAACAGATTCGTGTCACCGTCCCAGAGCGACATGTGGAAGTGGCAGCCGTTGCCGGTGAGGTCGGTGAACGGCTTCGGCATGAACGTCGCGAGCAGGCCCTCCTGCTGAGCGAGCGTGTGCACCATGTACCGGAAAAAGATCGCCCGGTCGCAGCTCGTCAAGGCGTCGGTGTAGGTGAAATTCTGCTCGAACTGCCCGTTCGCGTCCTCGTGGTCGTTGGCGTAGTTCCCCCACCCCATGCCGTTGACGTAGTTCGACACACGGCGGAGGAACTCGTAGTTGCGCGTCAAGCCCCTGAGGTCGTAGCAAGGCTTCTCGAGGTCGTCGAGCGCGTCGGCGATCTTGATGCCGCCGTTCCCGTCGCTCTTGAGCAGGAAGTATTCGAGCTCCAACCCCATCATGAACTCGTAGCCCTTGGTCCGCGCCTTCGCGATCTGCCGGCGCAGGATCGTTCTCGGGTCATACGGCCATTCCTCGCCGTCGACCGTGATGTTGCAGGCGAACCGCGCGAGTGACGGCTCCCAGGGTACGGGCGTGAAGGTATTCAGGTCGGGAATCGCCGCGATGTCGGGGTCGCTCGGCCGTTGGCCGATCTCGCCCGCAGCGAAGCCGGCGAAGCCCGCTCCGTCGGAGACGAGATCGTCGAGGTACGCGGCGGGCACGAGCTTCGCGCTCGGGCGCCCGTACATGTCGACGAACTGTGCGAAGTAGAACTCGACACCGAGGTCTTCCGACCTCGAACGAATCTCCTCGACCGTAGGCTCAGTGATCGTTGCCATTGCTCTCCCTTCCGTTATCCCCAGGCCGCTTATACGCCGTCCGCAGCGGCAAGGGAAGGGAGAGTTCCTACATTCGTTCGGGCGCGGAGATGTTCTTTTCCGAGCCGAGAGCCCGCTCCAGAGCGGCGAGCTTCACTCCGATCTCCACCATCAGCCAGTCCTCCCGCCGGAGGTCGAGGCCTGTGAGCTCCATGATCCGGCGGAGCCGTTGCCGCAGGGTGTTCGGGTGGATGTAGAGGGCGCCTGCGGTCGCGCTGATCGTGCCGCGCCTGGCCAGGAACTCCTCGAGCGTCGGGAGCAGCGAGGTGCGGTGGGCCTCGTCGTAATCGGCAAGCTTGGCGATCGCCTCGCGGTGCTTGTCGCGCTCCCCCGCGTCCCGCGACATGCGCAGCAGATACTTGTAGACGCCAAGGTCGTCGTAGGTCAGCACGCGCGGATGGGTGCGGAGCACGTCGGTGCCGAGCAGCGCGTGGGCGGCCTCCTGGAAACCAGCCGCGAAGCTGTCTGTTCCCTCGCAGGGATTCGAGATGCCGATCGCAACCTCGGGCGCGACCTCCGCGTGGACCCGACGCACGGCCTCGACGAGGCTCCCCAATCCGCCGGCTGGGAGGCGG
>JACCUU010000081.1 GCA_013811645.1 Actinomycetota bacterium
GGCTTCCGCCTGTCGAACGACAGCGCGCTCGCCCCGATCGCCGGGTCGACGCGAGCACTCAGCGCTCCAGGCAGCGATCCGGCGCAGGTCTCGTTCACGCCGGACGGCAACTCGCTCGTCGTCACCGAGAAGGCGACCAGCAAGATCCTTACCTGGAAGCTGACGAGGAACGACGAGCCCTTCGGACGACAGATCCACGAGTCGGACGGCGTGACCCCGTTCGGATTCGACTTCACCCGTGACGGCACGCTCATCGTGACCAACGCGGAGGAAGGCGTGGTCGGAGCCGCATCTGCCTCGAGCTACACGCTCGAAGGTGGATTCCGGACGATCAGCGGCTCGGTGCCCGATCTCCGGAGCGAGGTCTGCTGGACGGTTGTCTCGAAGGACCAGCGCTACGCCTACGTGACGAACTTCGGCGACGGGACCATCTCGAGCTACACGATCGCCGACGACGGCAGGATCACATTGCTCGAGTCGATCGCGGCGACGACGACCCTCGGGCAGTTGTCGATCCGCGACGCCGACCAGAGCAAGGATGGCCGGTACCTGTACGCGATCGACATCACCTCCCGCATGGTGCATGGGTGGGAGATCGAAAAGGATGGGTCCCTCACGTCGATCGGGGCGTTCCCCGGCCTCCCCGGGACCGTCGCAGGTCTCGCGGCCCGCTAGAAGCAGATCGACTCGAGCGGCCGGCCTCGTGCGTCAGAGGCCGGCCGGCAACCATGGAGAACGGTTCGAGGAGGCACACTTCGGGCATGAAAGAACCGATGGAACCTCGCTTTCAGCTCAGCATGCGCTGGTGGCTTGCGCTCGTCTTCGCGGTGATCACCACGGTGACTGCGATCGCAGTTGCCGAGCTCCTCGTCTGGCGAGCGGAGACCACGTTTCGGGAGCGGTCGGAGCGAAGCGCGCTCTGGTACGTGCTCGCGTCCGCCGATGCGGTCACGACCGCACTCGACGAGGGCGGGCCCGGGCCTGACGTCGACGAGGTCGCTCGTCGGCGGCGACTTTCGGTGTTCCTCTTCGACTCGAGTGGAGCGGTGATCGGAGCGATGCGCTCGAACGGTCGCGAGCTGATGTCGGTGCCCGACGCGACCAGAGCGGTGACATCCGCGCTCGACGGTCGGCGCTTCGCGAGAACCTACGACTCGGGGCGCACCGGAGTCGTCGCCGTGCCGATCCGCTCACATCAGGCGCAGGTGCTGCTGGCGTTCGGCCCGCAGCCGGGCTACGGCGACTCGATGACAGTCTTCAAGGATCAGGTCCGACTCGCGGTGCTCGGCGCGGCCGCGCTGGGAGCGGCGATCGGCTTCGTGGTCGCTTCCCTCCTCGCCGCACGGCTCAAGCGAATCGGCGCCGTCGCGTCCGCGATCGAGCGAGGCGAGTTCACCGCGGCCCCCCTGCGGCCGCGCTTCGGCGACGAGGTCGGGAGTCTCGCACTGATGGTCGAACGCATGAGAGCCCGCTTACAAGGCTCGATCGAGCGCCTGGACAATGAGCGCGCCCGTCTCGAGCGCCTGCTCGGGCGCCTCGATCAAGGCGTGGTGGCGATCGACGCCGACTTACGGATCGAAGTCGCGAACACGGCCGCGGCGCGCCTGCTCGACGTCAACTCCCTCGCGGAGGGCGATGAGCTGCCCGACCCGTGGCCGCCGCACTTTCCGCTGAGGTACTTTGCGGCGCAGCTTTTCGCCCCTGGCAGCGCTTTGGCAGTCGAACGCGTCACACCGGCCGAGGGCGAGAGCTACACCGTGACTGGCGTTCCTGCGGGCCGATTCGGGACTGCGATGCTTGTCATCACCGACATGTCGGAGCTCGAGCGGCGCGAGCATGTACAGCGCGACTTCGTTGCAAACGCCGCCCACGAGCTACGTACTCCCGTGACGGCGATCAAGAGCGCGATCGAGGTTCTCCAAGGTGGCGCCAAGGAACGGCCCGAAGAGCGAGATCGTTTCCTCGAGATCGTCGAGCGCCAAGCCGCCAGGCTCGGACGGCTCAGCCACGCGCTCCTCATCCTCGCACGCGCCGAGGCCGGCGATCTGGAAGCGACGCTCGAGCCGGTTGAGCTCTGCGCAGTGCTGCGCGAGGTTGCCGCGGAGCTACCGGCCGACGACGCGCCTTCAGTGGAGGTGGACTGCCCCGAGGGCATCCTCGTGCAGACACACCGCGACCTGATCGAGCAGGTGGTCGTCAACCTAGCCACGAACGCGACGAAGTACTCGGGTGGCAGCGCCGTCAGACTGTCGGCTCGTCGCCTGGACGGCACGGTCGCGATCGATGTGAGCGACGCCGGCCCCGGCATTCCGCTCGAGGACAGGACGCGTGTCTTCGACCGCTTCTACCGCGGTCGCGAACGCGACGCCAGCGGCTTCGGACTCGGGCTCGCGATCGTCAGGCAGGCAGTGCGCGTGCTCGGCGGCACGCTGACGATCGCGTCCGAGGAAGGCGAGGGCACGACCGTCCGCGTACTTCTCCCGCTGCCGCCCGTCGCTGAGGCACTTCGATGACGGCCCGTGTGCTCCTCGCCGACGACGAGCAGGACATTCTCGAGCCTGTCTCGTACGCCCTGCGCTCCGCCGGCTTCGAGGTCGAGTGCGCGATCGACGGGGAGGCGGCCCTCGAGAGCGCCCTCGAAGGCGATTACGACATCGTCATCCTGGACGTCGTCATGCCCGGGCTCTCCGGGACGGACGTTTGTCGTCAACTACGTGCGCGCTCGGCGGTGCCGATCGTCATGTTGACGGCAAGAGACGGTGAGGTGGAGCGGGTCATCGGCCTCGAGCTCGGCGCAGACGACTACATCACCAAGCCGTTCTCGACCGCGGAGCTCGTGAGCCGCCTCCGCGCGATCCTGCGGCGGCGCGAGTTCGACCGACCGGTAGGAACCGCCCGCCTCGAGCTCGGCCGGCTCTCGATCGACGCGGCCGAGCAGAGCGTCCGTCTGCACGGCGTCGAGGTGCACCTGACGCCGATGGAGCTCCGGATTCTGATCGTGCTCGCGCAGCACCCGGGACGTGTCTTCGAGCGACAGGAGATTCTGCAACGCGCGTGGCAGACGTCGTTCGTAGGAGATGAGCGCGCGTGCGATAGCCACATCTTCAACCTCCGCGCCAAGATCGAGGACGATCCTCACAAACCTCGTCGTCTGCTCACTGTTCCAGGCACCGGCTACAAGCTCGTCGCCGCCTAAGGGCAGCGCGCTCGCCCTGGAACGAGCTAGGCAGACTCGAGCCTGTACCCGATGTCTCGCACGGTGACGATCTGGCGCGGTGTACTCGGGTCTCGTTCGAGCTTCCGGCGAAGATTCGAGACATGAACGTCACACGCCCGCTCGTCGCCGTCGTAGTCGCCGTTCCAGAGGTGGCGCATGATGCGGTTGCGCGACAACGTGCGCCCCGGGTGCGCAGCGAGGAGCGAGATCAGCTTGAACTCGGTATGCGTCAGACGCACGTCGACGCCGTCCACGGATGCACGGTGCCGCACTCGATCGACGCGAAGCGCGCCGACTCGCAGTGCAGGTTCCGCTCCTACCTCCCGATCGAGCTCGATGCGCCTGAGAAGCGAGCGGACACGGCTCGTCAGCTCGGCGAGCGAGAAGGGCTTCGTGACGTAGTCGTCTGCCCCGAGCTCCAGTCCGAGCACACGATCGATCTCTCGATCCTTCGCCGTGAGCAGGATGATCGGGACAACACTTCGCTTCCTGAGGTGCTGACAGACCTCCAGCCCCGTCAGACCGGGCATGAAGACGTCGAGGATCAGGACGTCGTAGCCGCGCGACGCGGCCGCGTCGAAAGCGGACTGGCCGTCGAGAAACGCGTCCACTTCGAAGCCCTCCCTGCGTAATTCGTAGACCAGAGATTCGAGCACATCGGCCTCGTCTTCGGCAACGAGGACGCGGGGCGCGGTGTGAGGCTCGGCTTCCAAGACCTCGACGGTTGCGACATTTTCCAGCATTACCACCGGGAATACCCGAGCCCGGTTACGCGAAACGTTCACGGGTCTTTCGCCTGTGCGAAAACTCTTTTCGGGCACAACGCTCGCGGGGTCTACCTCCGCGTGCGCGCCCTGGGTGCGCGGCGCTTGGGTGCACGCGTCTTCTTCCGCCCGTTCCTCTGGCCCTTCGCCGCATCGACGCTTGCCCGCAGTGCCTCGAGGAGGTCGGTCGGCGCCTTCTCCTTCTCGGGCGTTCGCGCATGAACCTCCTCGCCCTTCTGCTTTTGCTTCACGATCTTCAGCAGCCGCTTGCGATACTTGTCCTCGTACTTGCCGTGCTCGAAGTCGGACGTGAAGCGGTCGATGAGCGTCTGCGCCATCTCGAGCTCTTTCTTGTCGACCTTCGAGCTTCGTTTCGGCGCGATGCCCTTGACCGGGCGTATCTCGTCGGCGAAGTACATGGCCTCGAGCACGATCACGCCGTCGCGCACTCGAAGGCAGCCGAGCTGCTGCTTCTGGTGGAACACGTACTCGACGACGGCGGAGAGCCCTGACTCCTCCATCGCGCGCAGGAGGAGCAGATAGACCTTGTCCGCTCCCTCGGCCGGGCCGAGGTAGTAGCTCCGCTGGAAGACGATGGGGTCGATGTCGTCGCGCTGGACGAAGTCGAGCACCTGGATCGTCCGGTAGCCCTCCTCCTCGGCGGCCGCGAAGTCGTCGTCCTCGAGGTAGACGAGCTCGCCGTCGGCAACCTCGTACGCCTTGACGATCTCGTCGGCGGGGACTTCCTTGCCTTCCTTCTTGCAGACCTTCTCGTATCCGATTGGCGAGCCGTCCTTCTCATGGACGAGATGGAGCTCGAGGTCGTTCTCGTCGATGGCGCTGTACATCCTCACCGGGGCGTTGACGAGCCCGAAAGAGATGCTGCCCGACCAGATTGCCCGTGGCACGAGAGCGGTGTACCCGTGTGTCCAGAAGCGCTAACCACAGTTCGCTCGGGCTGTCTGTTTACCCGCGAGCAGGCAGGGGTAGATCGGCGTCACACTCGAGGGAAAGGAGACGAAATGAACCCCGAGGAACAAGGGAGTCAGAGCGGCCAAGGCGGCGGCTCGCAGGGCGACCAAGAGGGCGGCGGCTCCGGCGGTATGGGCGGCGGCTCGCAGGGTGGCGGTTCCGAGAGCGGATCGCAGGGTGGCGGCTCCGGCGGTTCGGGCAGCGGCTCAGAGAGTGGCGGCACCGGCGGTTCGGGCGGTTCCGAGAGCGGCTCGCAGGGCGGGGGCTCGCAAGGCGGGGGTTCCCAGGGCGGCGCCGGGGATCAGGGCGAGGTAGAAAGTCCCCAAGACGAAGAGTCCACCGGCGCGAGATAGTTCAGTGACGCCCGGGCGGACCGAAAGCGATGGTCCGCCCGGGACACACGCGCTCAATCACGTGCGCCTCGGATCTGGCCCACCGCTCGTGCTAGTGCACGGACTCGGTTTCGATCCGCGTGTCGATCGCTCCGATTCGGCTGCTCCGACCCGAAGCAGCGTCACGATCGGATGGGGCCGGCACGACCGTGTCTGCCCGCCGCGGCAGGCTCGAGTCGCCATGGCCAGGTTCCCACAGACGCGTCTCCACTGGTTTGAACGGTCTGGCCACTTCCCGCACTGGATCAACCGCGGCAGACTGCACAGCTGATCCTGGCGAGCACGGGCACGTCGGGCTAGACGTGCGCCCGCCCGTTCGAAACCGGACTATTCGCGCCTGGAAGACGCTTGCTGCCGATCCTGCCAGGCGCGGTAGAGAGCGATCCCCCACCACAGCCACGCGATCAACGCAAATGATCCCGCGGCCACGGTGATCGCCTGGCTCGTGCCGAACACGAGATCGGTCACGAGATAGATCACGCCGGTGAAGGCGATCGATATCGCCACGGATCCGGCGATCGCCTCGCGATTCCCCTTCCTCACCATGTACTCCTTGTCGCCCGCGCGGAACCTGATGCGGTGGTACGCGGCGGGTGCGAGGAAGCAGACGAGCGCCGTCGCGGTACTCAGGAGAGTGACGTAGTAGACGTAGCGCTGGGCGTCGGTCAGGTTTCCGAACTCAGCCGTGAAGCGAATGGCGAGCAAGAAGCCGAACAGGACCTCGGCTCCCGGAATCAGGGAGCGCAGCTCCTCGAGCAGCTCGCCATGCTCTCGCTCGAGCCGCTCTTTTAGCTCCTCCTTGCTCTCTTCCTGCTCGACGCTCGCCTGCGCCTGATCGGGATCAGCCATCGGCATCAACGTGGTCAGGCCACTCGGTGCGCCGCGTCAGGGCAAGGCAGCTCGGTGTTGCCATGCGGTAGAGGGGTGGCCCGAAGAGCCGCGTGTAGGCGAAGGCGAGATTGCGCGCGCGAAGAGCCTTCGCCTCGTCGAATCCGAAGCGTTCCGCTCCCCAGCGCACAGCCTCGTTCGCGAAGCAGGAGGTCACCCGCTCGATTCCGACTCCCTGCCGGTGAAGCGCCTCGTGGAGAAGGATCGCGTACGCGCCGGCGGTGTAGACGGTGTGCCTGCCCCCGAGGAATGTGCGGACGTTGTCACACGTCCCGTTTCGCAGATGGAGATCGGCGCCCCCGGCGTAGTACGCGACGACCCGGCCTGCGGGGATCCC
>JACCUU010000086.1 GCA_013811645.1 Actinomycetota bacterium
TCGCCCCGGACCTGCTCACCCTCGACGAGACGCTCGCGTTCTTTGCCGACGAAGCGCTCGAAGTAGGAGTCCACGTCGACCTCAAGTCGGCGAGCGCCCTCGCTGGCGTCGCACGTGCTCTCGGGCGTTTCGGGCTCCTGGAGCGGAGCCTGGTGAGCTCCTTTCATCACGCCGCGCTACGCCGTCTCGCACGACTCGAGCCGCGCATCCGCGCGGGAGCCTCGTTCCCCGAGGATCGGCTCGGGATCAGCCGGAAGCGGAGGTTCGCGCCAGTTGTGAGCCGGAGCCTGCGCTCGCTCCTCCCGCTGACTCCCATGCTCGTCGGGCCGTTGCTGGCTCGCGCGCAGGCAACGGTGCTGGTTCTCAAGCACGAGCTCGTAAGCCCTCGCACCGTACGGCAGGCGCACGCCCGCGGCGCCTCGGTCGTCGCCTGGACCGTCGACGATCCTCGGGACTTCTCGCGAGTGGTCGCGGCAGGCGTCGACGCAGTCGTGACGAACGATCCATCGACATTCGTATCTACACTGACTGCATGAAACTCGGCGTACGCGCGATAGTGGGCGGTTTGCTCGCAGCCTGCGCTCTGGTGGGCTTCTCGGCCGCGTTCGCGTTCGCCGCGGGGGCGGAATCGGGTCCCGCGCAGACGACCACGACGACCACCACCACCGACCCGCCGCCCACGCCTGCGCCGCCGCCTGCCCCACCGCCGACCCAGCCCGCTCCGCCGCCGAGGCAAGTAGGTATTCCCGGCGGCGTCAAGATCGGCGCGGTCGACGTGGGTGGTCTGCTGCCCTACCAGGCGGCCAGCCGCGTCAGGAAGTCGTTCGTGCGGCCGCTCGTCCTCGTGGTGTCTCCGACCCGCAAGGTGCAGCTCTCTCCAGAGGCGCTCGGAGCGAAGCCCGCTGTCGACAAGGCAGTGAGCCGCGCCCGCTTCTCGAGGCCGGGAGCAGCGGTACCGCTGCACGTCTGGGTCTCGCGAGACCGCATTCGCGGCTACGTCGAGAGCCTTGGGCGCGAGGTGGATCGCGCGCCCGTAAGCGCGCAGCTCGTCCTCCGCGGTGCCACCGTGGGTGCGACCCGATCCGTGGATGGACGTCGTCTCGAGCGCGTCGCCGGCTCCCGCTCGATTCGAATCGCGCTGAAGACCAACTCCCGACCCGCGATCCGACTCTCGTTCGCCGTCTTGAAGCCGACCGTGGCCGCGGACAAGCTCGGGCCGGCCGTCGTCATCCTGCGCAGCTCGAACCAGCTTCGCCTCTATGCGGGCGCGAAGCTCGTGCGCACGTTCGGCGTCGCCACCGGGCAGGCCGCGTATCCGACCCCCACCGGCAACTTCGAGATCGTGACCATGCAGCGAAATCCGTGGTGGTATCCGCCTCCTTCCGACTGGGCGGCCGACTCCGACCCGGTTCCCCCCGGGCCCGGGAACCCTCTCGGAACGCGCTGGATGGGCATCTCGGCGCCTTACGTCGGCATCCACGGCACGCCGGACTCCGCCTCGATCGGCTACTCCGCTTCACACGGCTGCGTCCGCATGCGAATTCCTGACGCGGAGTGGCTGTTCCAGCACGTGGAGGTCGGCACGCCGGTCTTCATCGTCTCGAAGTAAAGGGAGGAGCCGTGGCGCACCGAGGGAGGCTCGTCGCACAGGGCGTCGCCGTGGGTCTCGTCGCACTGCTCTTCCTCCTGCTCGTGTGGGCGCTGGTTACCGACGCGGGAGGCGATCTGGCGGAGGCTGCAGCCCGCGGCGAGCGCCCGGAGGCGCCGGACTTCACACTGGAGCGGCTCGATCGAGAGGGCGAGCTCACGCTCTCGTCGCTACGCGGCAAGGCAGTCGTCCTGAACGTCTGGGCCTCGTGGTGCTTGCCGTGCAAGGAGGAGGCGCCCTTCCTCGAACAGGTCTGGCGGGAGGAGCGCGCCCGCGGCCTCGTCGTGGTCGGGCTCGACGCGAAGGACTTCCGCAAGGACGCACGGAGGTTCGCGCGACGTTTCGATCTGACGTTCCCGCTCGTCTTCGACGGCCCTGGCGACGTTGCCGCCGACCGCTACGGCGTTACCGGGTTTCCCGAGACGTTCGTCGTCGACCGCGAGGGGAGGGTGCTCGAAGTCTTCGTGGGAGGCATCACCGCGGCGGAGGATCGGGCGCGTCTGCGTGCCGCGGTGAGCCGCGCGCTCGCCACGTGAGAGCGCTTCTCGTCGCGCTTGTCGCCTTTCTCGTTCTCGCCGCCGGCGCACAGGCGGCCGGGCCGCCGAACGCCGCCGATCTCGAGGCCGAGCTCGTCTGCCCTGTCTGTGAGACCACGCTCGATCAGTCGGACGCGCCCGTCGCCCAGCGGATGAAGGCATTCATCCGAGTGCGGATCGCAGCCGGCGACAACGAGCAAGAGATCAAGGACGCATTGGTCGCCGAGTTCGGGTCGGGCGTGCTCGCAACGCCTCCGAAGCGCGGCTTCGGGCTGCTCGCATGGTTGCTCCCGCTCGGCGCGCTCGTCGCCGGGGTGATCACCGTCGTCCTCCTCGTTCAGCGGTGGAGTGGCCGGCGGGGACCCCCGGACCCCGAGCGCCCCCTCGACCCGGACCTCGAGCGCCGGCTCGACGAGGAGCTCGCGCGGTTCGAAGGCTAGTGCTCCCCGGGAATCGCACATGAGCTTGTCGGCGATCCCGATCGCGTTCCTGGCCGGGTTCGTGTCGTTCCTGGCTCCGTGTGTGCTCCCGCTCGTCCCGGGCTACCTCTCGGCGGTTTCCGCGGTCGATGCCGACAAGCTCGGGCAGCCGGGAAACGCCCGACGCGTAGTGGCGGCAAGCGTTCCGTTCGTTCTCGGCTTCACGGCGGTTTTCGTGCTCCTCGGGGTGGGAGCGGCTCTCGTGGGTGGCCGGCTGTTCTCGGACCAGTTCCTGCTCGAGAAGGTCGCGGGGTTCGTCCTGGTCGTCTTCGGCTTTGCGTTCATGGGCCTGTTGCCCTGGCCCGAGCGGCTCCTCGGAGCAGGTCTCCTGCAGGGTGCGCGGAGTCGCGGCTCGCGGTTCCTGCTCGGCGGAGCCTTTGCGGTCTGCGCTGCGCCGTGTATCGGGCCGGTGCTCGCGGCGACCCTGGTGCTCGCCGGCTCGTCGGACACCGTGCTCGAGGGGGCGCTCCTCCTCGGTGTGTACTCGCTCGGCCTCGCCGTTCCATTCGTGCTCGCAGGCGCGATCTTCTCGCGCGCGATGGGCGCGTTTCGCTGGATCCGGGACCACTACCGGGCGATTCAGATAGCAGGCGGCACGATCATGGTCGCGCTGGGGTTGCTCCTCTTCCTCGAGCGCTTCTATGTGCTGCGCGTGTACCTGAACCGCTTCCTCGAATGGCTCGGTCTCGAGCCCGCTTTCTGAGTCGATCTCTTACACCGGCGGGCGTGAGAGCGAGAGTGACCCTGACGCAACGAGCTGCCTGGCGTGCTCGACGCCGCCGAGGACGGCCTCGACGTCGACTCCGCGATGGGAGGGCCGGTACCCGTCGAGGCGACGCGCGGCCTTCTCGAGCTGCCGCTCGCACCCCGGACGGTTTCCCCGGCCGGCGTGAAGCCAGGCGACCGCGACGTGCACGAGGCCTTGCAGGAAGTCGCGTTCGGCCGCGGGCGCGTCGCGCCACTCGTCCTCGAGCTCCTCGTGGGCTTCGAAGTACTCGCCGCCTCGAATCAGCTCTAGCCCTCGCTCGAACCCCATTTGCTGATTATCCGTGCCTCTAGTGCTACTGTCGGCGTCGTGGCGACGATCCTGCTGGCGGGGGTCGACCTGTTCTTCCGAGGCAAGCTCGAGGGGCTTCTCCCCGAGCACCACTTCGTCACCGTCAACAGCATCGATCCGCCGGATCTCGTGATCGCGGACATCTCCCGCATCGAGCCGGAGGAGGTCGCCGAGGAGTGGCCGGATGTACCCATCATGGGGTTCACGAACCACACGGACCGCTCCGGTCTCCAACGCGCGCACACCGCCGGTTTCGACCAGGTGATCGTGAAGTCGGCGCTCGTGGAGCGGGCTCCCGCGCTGGTCGCAGAGCTGACGGGCGTCGAACTAGACTCGACACCGTGACGTACATCATCGCGGAGCCCTGCATTGACATAAAGGACAAGTCCTGTGTCGACGTCTGCCCGGTCGACTGCATCCACGAGTTCGAGCGGATTCTGATCATCGATCCCGAGGAGTGCATCGACTGCTTCGCGCCGTCGGAGCAGCTCGTCACGTCGCACGGCCTGCGCTCGTTTGCCGAGCTCGAGGACACGGCCTGCCGCGTTCTGACCGACTCCGGCTTCAAGCCCGCGGTCGTGAAGCGGTTTCGACGGCGGCCGCTCGTCACGATCGAGGTGGCACCCGCCTTCGAAGAGCGCGATCGCTACGGTGGCACGCGGCTGACGACGCGGAACAGCTCTCGATTTCGGCGGACGATCTCGGCAACGCCGACGCACAGGTGGCTTCTCAGCGACGGTCAGCAGACCGACTCGTTGGGCGTGGGGCAGTTCGTCCCCGCCGTCAAGGCACAGCCGACGCGGGACTCGGAGACGTATCGCCTCGGAGTGCTGCATGGCCTCGTTTTCGGCGACGGGGCATGGAACAAGCAAGAGATCCGCTCAGGCGAGCACCTTCACTATGTCCAGCTGTACGGAGAGCGGGTGGCGAAGTTCCGCGATTTCTTCGACCAGGTCAACTTCTCGCCGTCGCTCGACCTCCATCCCGGATACGCGGGAACGGGCGTCGTGCGTTCATGCGCGAATCTCAAGAAACTCCTCCCAGAGACAGCCGACTCCGAGTACATCGCCGGTTTTATCGATGGGTGGCTTGCTGCCGATGGTGATCCGGTCAAGGCTGGCTCCTGGCGACTCCGATCGACTGACCACGAAGCGCTCGATTGGGTCGAGCGCGCTGCGGTAATCGCCGGATACGTCGCCGTCGGCTCAGGTGAGGAAGGAAGCCTCGAGACGAACTTCGGCGTTCGTAGCCGGCCGATTCGCTGGCTCTACCTTGCGACACGCGAAACGCACTGGCGGGTGATGAGCGTGAACGACGAGGAGGCTGACGAGGCCGATACTTTTTGTGCGGTGGTCCCCGGGAAGCATGCGTTCACCTTGGCCGGGGGCGTCTACACCAAGAACTGCGGTGCATGCGAACCGGAGTGTCCGGTGGAGGCGATCTTCCCCGAGGACGCGCTTCCGGACAAGTGGAACGCCTTCGTCGAGATCAACTACGCGTTCCCGGACCCGGCCAAGATCAACTCGC
>JACCUU010000096.1 GCA_013811645.1 Actinomycetota bacterium
ATGGCCACCCACTCGTCCGTTTCTGCGAGCACCGCCGGCTTGCACGCGATCGGGTCGCGCAGAACCGCGAACCCGTCGGCGGTCCCGACGGCGAAGGTGTAGAAGCCGTCGAGGTCGTCGAGGCAGCCCTCGAGCGCCTGCTCGAGCGTCGCCCCTTCGCGCATGCGCCAGGCCAGATAGCCGGCGGCGACTTCGGTGTCGTTCTCGGTCTGGAAGTCGATCCCCTCGCGGCGCAGGTTCTCGCGCAGGCGGTTGTGGTTCGACAGCGACCCGTTGTGGACGAGACAAAGGTCGAGTCCTGTCGAGAACGGATGTGAGCCTTCGGTCGTGACGCGACTCTCGGTCGCCATGCGCGTATGGCCGAGTGCGTGCGTCCCCTGGAAGTCCGTGAGCCGGAATTCCTCGGCGAAGTCACGAGGGAGCCCGGTCTCCTTGTAGATCTCGATGACACTCCCCGCGCTCATCACCCGCAGGTCGGGGCGGCTCGCGCGCACCCACGCTTCGGCGTCCGCGGCATCCGTGTCCACCACGAGAACGGCGTGGCTCGCGCGGACGCCAGGCTCGGGCGACCCGCCGAGCTCATCCCCGATCCGTGCTGCCAGCGCCGCCCAGTCCTCGCGCGGATCCGCCGAGAAGAGCGTCAGCTTGCTCGACCCGAAAGGGACAGGATCGCGATACACCGCGACCCCGGCGCTGTCCGGGCCGCGGTCGTTCATCTGCGCGAGCATCGCAGCGAGATACACGCCGAGGCGCGCCTCGATCTCGGGCGACTTGGCGAACAGGCCGACGATTCCGCACATATGTTCAGAAGGTACACACGTGCGCACGGCAGATACCGCTAATCGTTGCCGTTCTTCCGGAATTCGATGTGGAGAAAAGCTCCATACGACTTCAGAATCGAGTCAGGTACTCCCGGATCTCCCAGGGCGTTACCTGCTCGTGGTAGCGATTCCACTCCTCGCGTTTCACGCGGATGAAGTAGTCGACGTAGTCCTCGTCCCTACCCCTGCCGAGGGCTTCGCGCAAGGCATCGTCGTGCTCGAGCTCGTAAGTCGCCTGCAGCAGCGTGGCCGGCAGCGTCTCGAGGCCTCGGGCCTTCAGCTCGTCGTAGGGCGTCGCGTAAAGGTTGTCCGCGTTCGGCTCGCCCGCATCGAGGCCCCGCTCGATGCCGTCGAGTCCGGCCGCGAGCACCGCCGCCGCCGCCAGATACGGGTTGCAGGAGCCGTCGATCGTCCGATCCTCGATGCGGCCGGGGCCGGGGATCCTCAGCATCTGCGTGCGGTTGTTGTAGCCGTAGGTGATCCAGACCGGAGACCAGGTCGCCCCGCTCGTCGTCGTACCGAGCTTCAAGCGCTTGTAAGAGTTGACGGTCGGCGCGGTGACCGCGCTGTATGCACGAGCGTGCTCCTTCAGCCCCCCGATGAAGTGGTACGCGGTCTCCGAGAGGCCGAGGCCGCGCGGGTCGGACTCGTCGAGGAAAAGATTCGTTTCGCCGTCCCAGAGCGACATGTGGAAGTGGCACCCGTTCCCCGTCAGGTGAGAGAACGGCTTGGGCATGAACGTGGCGATCATCCCGTGCTGCTCCGCGAGCGTGTGCACCATGTAGCGGAAGAAGATCCCGCGGTCGCAGCTCGTCAGCGCGTTCGCGTACGTGAAGTTCTGCTCGAACTGGCCGTTCGCGTCCTCGTGGTCGTTCGCGTAGTTGCCCCAGCCGAGGTTGTTGCAGTTCCGGGAGACCTGCGTGAGAAAGTCGTAGCGCCGCGTGAGCCCGGCCATGTCGTAGCAGGGCTTTTCTAGCGTGTCGTAAGGATCGGCGATCACGATCGAGCCGTCCTCGCGCTGCTTGACGAGGAAGTACTCGAGCTCGAGCCCCATCTTGAACTCGAACCCCTTCTCCTCCGCTCGCGCGAGCATCCGCCGCAGGATCGTGCGGGGGCAGTACGCCCAGTCCTCGCCCTCGACCGTGATGTCGCAGGCAAAGCGCGCGAGATTCTGCTCCCAGGGAACCGGTGTGTAGCTCGCGAGATCGGGAATCGCCGCGATGTCGGGATCGCTCGGAACCTGGCCGATCTCCCCCGCCGCGAACCCGGCGAAGCCCGCGCCGTCGGTCAGCAGGCCGTCGAAGGCTTCCCGCGAGTCGACCGGAACGAGCTTCGCACTCGGCCGCGCGTACATGTCGACGAACTGGGCGAACACGAACTCGACTCCGCGCGCCTGCATGTCCTGCCAGACGGCGTCGGCGGACATGGCCTCTCCATCCATAGCTGCCTCCTACGACGTGGAGGCATAGGGGTAACACCCACGTTCCCGGCGATGAAGGTGCGGTTCCTCCACACCTGAACCGCGCCTATGTGTGCGGTTTGGCTTTGAACCCCAGCGCCTGCTCGAGCTTCACCATCTTCACGGCGATCTCGATCATCAGCCAGTCGTCCTTGCGCAGGTCGAGCCCGGAGAGCTCAGCGATTCGCCGGAGCCGCTGGCGCAGGGTGTTCGGGTGGACGAACAGTGTCTCCGAAGTCGCGCTGATATTGCCGTGGCGGCGCAGGAACTCTTCGAGCGTGAGAACGAGCTGGGATCCGCGTTGAGCGTCGTACTCGGCGAGGCGCGACACCGCATCGACCGTCGCATCCCGGATGCCGCCGTCGACGGCGACTCGCAGGAGGTACTTGTAGGCGCCGAGGTCCTCGTACGAGAGAACGGCCGGCCCGCCTCGCAGCACGACCGTGCCGAGCAGCGCCTGCTGCGCCTCGGCGAAGCCGTCGGCGAACGTCGCCTCGCCCTCGCATACGCTCGAGACGCCGACCGACGCCGGCTCGTCGAGTTCGCCGTGGATTCGGTGCAGCCGCTCGAAGAATGAGTCGAAGCTGGTCGTAGATAGGTTCACCAGCACGCGCAAAGAGTGCTCTCGGCGGTCGAACAGCGAGCCAGGAGCGGCAAGCCGAAGCGCACGATCGAGGGCGTCGTTCGCCGGCTCGGCGACGAGAACAGCGTGCGGCTTGGACAGATCGCAGCCCAGGCGCGCCGCGCGCCCCTCGAGATCGCCTCGCGGCCGGCCGCCCGCGAGCTCCTCGAAGAAGTCCTTGATCAGGTTCTTCTCCGTGAGCTGCTCGATCACCTGAACCTTCTTGAGACCGACCGCGACCTGGCTGGCGACGGCGCGGGCGAGCTCGACGCGAACGCTCCCTTCGGCGACGAGGAGGCCGATCAACTCGTCGTTCGCCACGAGCGGTACGGCGACCCGGGTTCTGCGGCCGCCACGCGCCAGCTCGGGGCCGAGCTCGGCAAGGCCGAGCTTGTCGCGCACGTTTCCGGGCTCGGGATCGCTGGCGACGCGGTCGAGCTCCTCGCTCCCCGGATCGAGCAGGTAGACGTGGCAGGCCTTCGCGGCCAGGAGCGGTCGCACGCCGGCGACGACGGTCTGCAGAAGCTCCTCGAGCGCGCGCGCCCCCGCGATCGCCTCCGCGAGCTCGGTGAGCTGCTCGAGCTCGGCGACCCGGATCCGCGCTTCCTCGTACAGTCGCGCGTTCTCGATCGCGCTCGCCACGAGCGACGCGGAGGTGACGAGGAAGTCGACCTCGTCGTCCGAGAACTCCCGCGGCGCCTCGGTGTGAGCGGTGATGACGCCGATGACGTCTCCCGAGCGGCCGACGACCGGCAGGGCCAGCAGCGACTGGAAGCGCTCCTCCTCGAGCTCGGGGAAGTACTTCGTTCGCGGATCGGCGAGCGCGTCGTCGCGGATGAACGCCGGCTCGCCGCGCTCCCCCGCCCACCACGCGAGCCCTTCGCCGCGCTCCATGACGTCCTTGCCCGCCTGCCGTTCGTACGGCGGTGAGGCCGCGCGCAGCACGAGGCGCTCCCCGGTCTCGTCGAGAACGTACGCGAAGCAGGCTTGCACGCCGCTCGCCTCGGACATCAGCTGGACGACGGCCTTGAGCACCTCGGTCAGCTCGAGCGACGAGGCGACCGTCGAGACGATCCGTTGAAGCGTCTTCTCCCCCGTTTGCAGCGCCATTCAGGCGGATCGTACGACGCCGCCGTCCTGTGGACAAATCAGCGCACTCATTTCACGTTTACGGGGACAGGCACTGTTAACACTGCGAACTTCTAGAGTGGCGCTGGTGGAGATCGTCAACTGGCATCGGCGGGTTTCTTCTTCCGCGCACGAGACCCGAAGGCTCTTTCGACCTGGTACCAGGGCCGCTTCGGGATCACGACCGTGCCCGAATCGTACGATGGCGAGGTCTGGCGGCAGCCGGCCGGAGAGACGGTATTCGCGCCGTTCCCGCACGACTCCGAGATGATCGGCCCGCGCGAGCACACCTGGATGATCAACCTCCGCGTCGCCGACATCGACGCGATGGTCGACCAGCTACGCGACGCGGGCGAGACGGTCGAGGTCGACCCCGAGCGCTATCCGAACGGCCGCTTTGCAGAGCTGCGCGATCCTGAAGGCAACGGCATCCAGCTCTGGCAGCCGATGACGCCCGAGTAGCGACCTTCAACCGCTCAGTGAAGCGCGACGGCGCCCATGTGTGGCTCGTAGGCGCCCGTGTCGATGATGTCGGCGACCTGCTCGACGACGAAGCGGATGTCCTCGTCCGAGTTGAAGTAGTGCGGGCCAAGCCGGATGCCTGCGTCCGGGCGGAAGTCACAGAGGATCTCGCGGGCTTCGAGCTCGGCATGGACGGCCGCGAACTCCGGAACACGGAGCACGACCGACCCGCCGCGGCGAGCGGGATCGCGCGGGCTTCGAACCTCGAAGCCCGCAGCGTCTGCCAAATCGATGAGGAGCTGCGTCTGGCGGAGCGAGTTCTCACGGATGCGAGCGACACCGATCGCTTCGACGAGGTCGTACCCGGCCGTGCCCGCATAGTGGGCCGCCGGGTTAGGCGTCCCCGTGAGGAAGCGCGAGGCGCCCGCCGCGTACTCCATCTCCTCCTCGAACGCGAAAGGCCGCGCGTGCGCCTGCCAGCCGGCGAAAGTCGGCTCCAGGCGCTCAGCGAGGTCCGGCCGCACGTAGAGCCAGCCGTTACCTGGGCCTCCACAGAGCCACTTGACCGAGCCGCCGACCGCAAAGCTGACGCCGAGAAGGGTGACGTCGAGCGGAACGATCCCCGCCGACTGGTAGCAGTCGAGAACCACGTGCGCGCCGGCCTCGTGCGCGCGGCGGACGATCGGCTCGACGTCCTGGATCTCGCCAGCCTTGTAGAGAACATGGCTGATGGGGACGAGTAGCGTGCGCTCGTCGATCCGCTCTACGATCTCGCCCTCGTTCTCGCAGACGACGACCTCGAGGTCCGGTTGCGCCTGGTAGAGATAGCGAACGGACGGGAAATTGCCCCGCTCGTAGACGACACGGTTCCGCGCCGGTTCGACCGGCCGGAAGCACGAGAGCGCGATCGCCTCGGCAATCGTCACGTTCTGCTGCATCACCGTCGATCCCGGAGGCGCGCCGATGATCCTGCCGATCTGGTCGCCGACCGTCCAGGACGTCTCCCACCAACCCTCCGCCCAGGCTCGGATGCCACGCTCCTCCCACATCCGCGCGAACTCGGCGAGCCGCTCGCCGGCCTTGCGCGGCATCGGCCCGAGCGAATGCGAGACGAGGTAGGTCGTGTGCTCGAGGATCGGAAACTCCGCTCTGTAGTGCGCAAGACCGGAATCGGCTAGCGCCGACTCCGGTCGCGCGGAAATCCCTGAACGCGTCCGCTTCGCGGCCGCGGCTGCCCCATCGTCCGTCATGTCTGCGACCTCGCGCGCACCGAGCACAGGGTAATTTCTTTAGGCTCGCTCCGTGGCCACGCGCGTCCGCTTCGATCGCTTCTACACCTACGCCGAGCTCCTGGAGACGCTCGACGCTTGGGCGGACGAGTTCCCCCGTTTGCTGCGGCTCGAGTCGATCGGCCAGTCCTACGAGGGCCGGGAGCTCAAGCTCGCGACGGTGACGAACCTCGAAACCGGGCCGCCGGATGAGAAGCCCGCGATCTTCATCCACGCCCAGATCCATGCGATGGAGTTCACCGGCACGACGGCGGCGCTGAACCTCCTCGACCGCCTGCTGTACGGACACGGCGACGACGAGCGGGTGACCCACGCGCTCGACACCCGCACGTTCTACGTCGTCCCGCGCGTGAACCCGGACGGAGCCGAAGCGGGGCTCGCCGACGGACGCTTCCGCCGCTCCAGCGTTCGGCCCTACCCGCGGGACGAGCTGCAGGACGGGCTCCACCGCGAGGACGTCGACGGCGACGGACGGCTCCTGATGATGCGTCTCCGCGACCCCAACGGCTCCTGGAAACCGCATTACGACGATCCGCGGCTACTCGTCGCGCGCCAGCCCGATGACTTCGAGGGCGAGTTCTACCGTGTCTTCCCCGAGGGCACGATCCGAAACTGGGACGGGGTCAACGTGACGATCGCGCCGGTGCTCGAAGGCCTCGACCTCAACCGCAACTGGCCCGCCGACTGGGCACCCGAGGGAGAGCAGCTCGGCGCCGGCCCGTATCCCACCTCGGAGCCTGAGGTACGCGCGTTGGTCGAGGCGATCGTCACCCGGAAGAACATCACGAGCTACATCGGCTACCACACCTTCAGTGGAGTGCATCTGCGTCCGTACTCGGCGCGTTCGGACGAGGACTTCCCGACCAACGACCTGCGCGCCTTCAAGCTCATGGGCGAGGAGGCGACGCGGCTCACGGGCTACCCGTCGATCTCGATCTTCCACGACTTCAAGTACGACCCGAAGATGGTCATCAAAGGAGGTGACATCGACTGGGTGTACGACTTCCTGGGCGCGTTCGCGTGGGTGACCGAGTTCTGGAGCCCACAGCGCACCGCGGGCCTCACGGACTACCACTTCATCGACTGGATCCGAGACCACCCGCCCGAGGACGACCTGAAGATCCTGAAGCTCGCCGACGACATCGGCGAGGGCTATGTCGACTGGTACCCGTTCGAGCATCCACAGCTCGGCCCGGTCGAGCTCGGGGGCTGGGACCTGGTCCGCTTCTGGTTCAACCCCCCGCTCTCGCGCCTTCAGCAGGAGGTCGAGCCGCATGCCGAATTCGCGCTCTTCCTCGCGCTCGTCTCACCCCGGCTCGAGGTCAAGTCGTTCGACGCCGAGCCGGTCGGAGAGGGCGCGCATCGGCTCTTGCTCGTCCTCGAGAATTCGGGCTGGCTCCCCACCAACGTCACCCAGAAGGCGCTCGACCGCAAGGCCGTGCGACCGGTCGAGGTCACCCTCGAGCTCCCGGACGGCGCGCGCATCGTCACCGGGAGGGAACGGGAGGAGGCGGGTCAGCTCCAGGGCCGCGTCGAGAAGCGGGCGATCATGTGGTGGAACGTCGACCATGGGACGAAGGAGCGCACCAAGGTCGAGTGGGTGGTCGAGGCAAAGGCGGGCGAGCGTGTCGGCGTGGTCGCACGGCATGAGCGCGCAGGCACTGTGCGCGCCGCGCTCGTTCTCTAAGCCGCCGCAGCCGCTGCACTCGACGATCTCGGCTAGTCCGACGCTCCGATCGACGGCCGTAAGCTAGAAGCGCTCGAGCTCCACCAGCGCGCCGCGCTCGCCGACGTGGTCGACCTGGAGCGTCGTGTGCTCGATCCCGAACTCGTCATGGAGCAGCCGCGCGAGCTCGAGTCTGCGTGCGTGGCAGTCCTCGCCGCGGCCGACCAGCACGTGCGCCGAGAGCGCCGGGAAGCCCGACGTGATCGTCCAGATGTGAAGATCGTGCACCTCCGCGACGCCAGGTGCGCGTGCGAGCCGCTCGCCGACCGCGCGTGTGTCAGTTCCGCTCGGTGCGGCCTCGAGCAGGATCGCCGTCGAGTCGCGCAAGATCGACCACGAGCTCACGAGGACGAGGACGCCGATGAGCACGCTCACGAGGGGATCCGCTTCGAGCCAGCCGGTGACGAGGACGATCACAGCCGACAGGACGACCGCGATCGAGCCGAGCAGGTCCGTGAGAACGTGTCGAAACGCAGCCTCCACGTTGAGGCTGTCCTTCCGCGCACGCGAGAGGATGAATCCGGCGGCGAGATTGACGGCGATTCCAACGAGGCCGAGGATGAGAACCCAGCCTCCGAGCACGTCCGGCGGGTCGCGAAAGCGCTGGAACGCCTCGTAGAAGATCCAGATCGAGAGCGCCACGAGCGCCACGCCGTTCGCGAGGGCCGCTAGCACCTCCGCCCGCTTGTACCCGTAGGTTCGCTCGGGGCTCGAGGGCCGGCCGGCGAGCCAGACGGCGAAGAGGGCGAGTGCGAGTGCGACGTTGTCGGAGAGCATGTGCACCGCGTCTGCGAGCAATGCCAGGCTCCCGGCGACGAGCCCGCCGATGACTTCGGCGACGGTGAAGAGCGCTGTTATCGCGAGCGCGAGTGCGAGAGCTCGGCGGCTCCCGCTCCTCGCGTGCGAGTGATCGTGACTCACGTACGCGTTCTACCCGCTCGGCAAGCTCATCGCGGCCCGGCGTTTTCAGAAACGCTTCATCCCACGCTCCTTGGAACCCGCGTTCGAGCAGGGCATCATCCAACGGTGCGCGCGAAGCTCCTCGCGGTCGTTGCCGTGGTCGCATTCGCCTCGGCCGTCGTGGTCGTCGCTTCGGCGAGAACCACCGCGAACGGCCTGCCGACATACACGGACGGCTGGCAGAAGTGGCCGCGAATCAACAAGAAGCCGTTCACAAGCACGGGGCCGCTCTCGAGCGCGCACTCCGGCGTGAAGAACGTCTACGCGAGCAAGCGCCAAGTGGGCGCGAGGTACCCGAACGGCACGGTGATCGTGAAGACGATCGTCAAGCCAGGAACGAAGTACGTGGGCGAGTTCGCGACGATGCGAAAGGTCAACGGGCGCTGGCGTTACATCGAGTACGAGCGCTCGAGCGCGGCTACGCGGTACTCCCTGCTCGCGCAGGGCTCGCTGTGCCAGGGCTGCCATGTGATGGCGAAGTCGAACGACTTCGTCTTTACGAGGAGGTAGCCGAACGGCGGCGGGGTCACCGCCGCCGTCAAACCATCGCGTTTGCTCGCTAGTAGGCGGCCGTCGCCCTGC
>JACCUU010000138.1 GCA_013811645.1 Actinomycetota bacterium
GGGGAGGGTCGAGCCCAGCAGGGCTCGCGTCGACTCCGAGAGTAGGACGTTGCCGCCCCGCGCGGCGGTGCAGATGCGTGCGGCGCGGACGACGTCGAGGCCGCGCATCCCCTTGGTGTCGATCTCGATCCCGTTCGCCGCCACGAAGGTCTCGCGAACGATCTGCCGGTGCGTGCCAAGAACGTCTCCATAGCCGCTACCGAGCTGCTTCAGGAGCTCGGTCGAGCCCTCGATGTCAGTGAAGACGAAGGTCACGGTTCCGCTCGGCAACGCCTGCATGGCGGCATCGGAGGTCGATGGGGCCGGCGCAGCGGGCGCCTACACTCAGGCGCATGCGAGCCGACCGGGCGAAGCAGCTCCTGAAGAACGGCGTCTACCGCGCGATCGGCGAGACGGTCAGCGGGGTGGCTGGTCTCGATGGAGAGGCCGACCGGACGCTTCGCGTGCTCATGTACCACAAGGTCAACGACCTCTGGCCAAACCCGACAACCGTTCCTACGACGGTCTTCGACGAGCAGATGGTCCTGCTCGGCGCGCTGGGCTACCAGCCCGTCTCGCTCGAAGCGGTTCTGGACCACTACCTGCGAGGAGCGCCCCTCCCCCCGAAGGCAGTGCTCCTCACATTCGACGACGGGTACCGGGACAACCTCGAGAACGCCCTCCCGATCCTGCGTCGCCACGGCTATCCGGCCGTCCTCTTCGTCCCGATCGGGTTCCTCGACGACACGCGGCCCTTGCCGCACGAGGAGTCGCTGCGGTTGCTCGGGATCTCGAACGAGACCGTCGAGTGGGACGAGCTCGAGGAGCTCGAGGCGGGAGGCGTGCGCATCGAGTCGCACGGGATCGGCCACAAGCCCCTCTCCGAGCTCGAGCCCGCCGAAGCCACCCGTGAGATCGCGCTTTCCAAGCTGCGGCTCGAGGAACGGCTCGGGCGTGAGGTCGAGGCGTTCGCGTTCGTGAAGGGCTCGCTCGCGGACTACGGCCCCGAGCACGCGAGCCTCGTCCAGCAGGCGGGGTACAAGCTTGCGTTCACCTCGGTCTCGGGAGCGAACAGTCCAGCGAGCGACCGCTTCCGGCTGCGCCGCTACAACGTCGAGCCCTACCCGCCGCGGACCTTCGAGCTCGTTCTTGCCGGGGCGTGCGATCTGATCGCGGTCAAGGACACGGTGACCGGCACCCACGTGCGCCGTGCGTTCAACGCCGCGCTCGGCACGGCTTCGAGATGAGGTGAGCGGCTCGTTCGAGCTAGAGCCGTTCGAGCCCGCGCGCCGTCGTGACTATCTGGCGCTGCTCGGGGAAGCATGGGGAGGCGGGGCAATGGGGAGCGAGGCGTTCGACTGGTGGTTCGACGGCAATCCCGCCGGGAGCCTGCGCTCGATCGCCGTGCGCGACGGCGCGGTCGTGGGGGCGGCCGGCCACAGCCTCGCGCGACTCGTTATCAGCGGGCAGGAGCAGCTGGCGCAGTTCTCCGTGCACGCCGTGACAGCGCCGGAGGCACGCGGCCTCGGCATCTTCCGGGCCCTCGAGCTGCGGCATGAGGAGCAGGGGAAAGAACGTAACGCTGCGTGCGTGCTCGCGTTCGCGAGCGCACCGACGCGACCGCTCTTCCTGGAGCCGCTCGGCTGGACGCAGATCGACCGCAGGCGGGTGTGGGCGAGGCCGCTCCCGTTCGGTCGGCGGAAGTTGGGTTCGCCCCAGCTGTTCGACGGGCGTCATGAGAGGGCGTACGCGGAGTGGGCCAGGTTCTTGGGCAATCACGTCATCCGGGAAAGCCGCTATCTGAACTGGCGCTACGTCGTGTCGCCGCGCACGTACCGCATCCTCGAGACTGAGCGCGGTGGTTTCGCCGTCGTCGGGTTTACGCGGAAACGTCGTCTGAGGCTGGCGCTGCTGATGGAGCTCATCGCCGCGGACGAAGACGCGAGCATGCTCCTGCACGGCGCCCTTGCGGCCGCGCGAGGATCGGCGGCGCTCCTCGCTGTGCCGTCTCCTGTTCTTCCTCGCTCGCTGCTTGTTCGGCACGGGTTCCTCCCGACGACGTACCGGCTCGACTTCATGGGCAAGGGTCTGGCGCAGCCGCTCGACGCCCGTTCGGAGGCATGGACCTTCTCGTTCGGGGACACGGACTTTTTCTGAGATGACGCGCGTCGTCTTCATCACGCAGCAGGTCGACCCCGGGCACCCGGCGCTCGCAGCCACGGTGCCCAAGATCGCAGCTCTCGCCGCGCTCGTCGACGAGGTGGTGGTGCTGGCGGACGGCGCGGTCGAGGGCGCGCTCCCGGCGAACTGTCGTGTGCGGACGTTTCGCGCGAGTGGGAAGATCGGCCGCGGGACCCGGTTCGCGGCAGCGCTGGCGCGTGAGCTTCCAGGACTGCGCGGTGGCGCAGTCGTCGCGCACATGTGCCCGATCTACGCGGTGCTCGCGGCTCCACTCGTGCGGCCGCTCGGCGTACCGCTTCTGCTCTGGTTCACGCATTGGCGGGCAAGCCGGCTGTTGCAAGCCGCCGAGCGCGTCTCGACCGCTGTCATCTCGGTTGATCGCCGATCGTTCCCGCTGCCCTCGGACAAGGTCAGAGCGATCGGCCACGGGATCGATCTGTCCGAGTTCTCCTGCCTTCCTCCGCGCTCGGGCAACGACCTGCGGTTGTTGGCGCTCGGGCGCTACTCGCGCGCGAAGGGGCTCGAGGTCGTGCTGCGAGCTTTGGCGGAGGTCGAGGAGCGCATCGCGCTCGACGTCTACGGGCCGGCGCTCTCTGACGACGAGCGGGCGCATCGTGTGGAGCTGGAGCGCCTGGTCCGAGAGCTCGAGCTCGGCGCGCGCGTCACGCTCGCGGACGCTGTGCGTCGCTCTCAGGTCCCCGAGCTGCTCACGAGCCATGACGCGCTCGTGAACAACATGCGTGCAGGGGCGCCGGACAAGGTCGTCTACGAGGCGGCTGCGAGCTGCTTGCCGGTGCTCGCGTCCAATCCGGTCTTCGACACGCTCCTCGAGCCAGGGCAGCGCTATGGGCGCGGCAGCTCGGATGAGCTCGCCGCCCGGATCCGGGAGCTCGCCGAACTGGGCTCGGCTGACCGAGCCGAGCTCGGCAAGCAGCTGCGAGAGCGCGTCGAGGCGGGGCATTCGGTCGAGTCCTGGGCGCGCGGAGTGCTTGCCGCAGCGGGAGTCGCCCGATGACGGCCCCCGCCGGAAAGGTCCTACACGTGCAGAAGGTGGCCGGGATCTCAGGCTCCGAGGCACACCTGCTCCAGCTGCTTCCGGGCCTGCGCGAGCGGGGCTGGGACTTGGACTTCCTCATGCTCCACGAGGACGAGCCTGGCGCGTGGGAGTTCGCGCGAGCGCTCCGCGACCGGGGAGTTCCGCTCGACGACGTCCGGTTACGCGCCGATGTCGACCCGATTGCGTACGCCGAGGTCGGGGCGTTCCTCGCGCGGCGCCGGCCGCGCATCCTGCACACGCACCTCGTCCATGCGGACGTGTACGGACAGATCGCAGGAGCCATGGTCCGAACGCCGCTTCGGCTCTCCACCAAGCACGGCTTCAACTGGTTCCGCGAGGGTCGCTTCTTCGGTCTCGCGGATCGCTCGGTTGCGTCACTCGCCCACGTCCACATCGCCATCTCGCAGGGGCTCGCGCGCTACCTGGCCGAGATGGAGGGTTTCGACGAGACCGGCTTCGAGATCGTCCACTACGGGATCGCTGCGCGAGATGGTGTCACTCCGTTCGCAGGCTCGCAGCCACGCCTGCTCTGCGTGGGCCGGCTGATCCCGGTGAAGGGCCACCTCGTGCTCTTGCGCGCGCTCGCGCAGGCAAGAGCTCGCGTCCCTGAGCTCGCCCTCGACGTCGCGGGCTCGGGGCCGCTCGAACCGGCGCTTCGGGCCTTTGCGCGCGAGCTCGGGCTCGGCGACGCGGTTCGCTTCCTCGGTTACGTCTCGCCCGTGCAGTCGGCCATCGAGGATGCGTCGGCCGTGGTCGTACCGTCGCTCGGTGAGGGCTTCGGGATGGTCGCGCTCGAGGCCATGGAGCGGGCGCGAGCGGTGATCGCAAGCGCCGTGGGGGGACTTCCCGAGATCGTCGCGCACGGGGAGACGGGGCTCGTCGTCCCACCGGGCGACGCGGAGGAGCTCGCCGAGGCCATGGTCACGCTCGCCTCGGATCCTCGCCGAGCGGTTGCGATGGGGGAGGCGGGGAGACGACGCGCGCTCGAAACCTTCACGCAGGAACGCTCGACCGCGGCAATCGAGGCGCTCTATCGGCGTGAGCTCGACAAGGCTTCCTCGTAGACCACCGTCGTGCGCTCGGCCATCCGTTCGACCGAGAACTCCTCGAGTGCCCGTGCTCGGCCTGCCTCTCCCATCGCTCGAGCGCGAGTCGGGTTGCCGAGGAGCGCGACGACCGCCTCGGTGAGCCGCGCGGCGTCGTCGGGCGGCACGAGCAGACCGGTCTCACCGTCCACGACGATCTCGGGGATCGAGCTGACGCTGGTCGCGACGACGGCCCGCTCACAGAGCATCGCCTCGAGCAAGGCGAGGCCGAAGCCCTCCCAGCGTGCGGGATGGACGACCACGGCCGCCCGGCGAAGCCACGAGGCCACGTCCCCGACCCGCCCGGGAAAGCTGACCGCATCCGCGACGCCACGTGTGGTTGCAAGCTCGCTGAGCTCGGCCCGCATTGGCCCCTCTCCGAGCACGACGAGGTGCGCTGCCGGGTGCTTCTCCCGGATGCGGACGAGCGCCTCGGTCGCGACGTCGATCCCCTTCTGCGGGACGAGCCGGCAGACGGCCACGAGCACGGGCGTCTCCGCGGACAGATCAGGGCCCCCCGGCGGCCCCCACGGCTCGGGCGGGGCGTCCAGGCCGTAGTGCACAACCGTGAGCTTTCGGTCGGGAAGCCCGACGACGTCGCGGTTGAAGCGGGCGAGCGCCTCGGTGATGCAGATGACCCGAGCCGCGCGTCTCGTCAGCAGCTTCTCCAGATGGCGGGCCTTTCCCGAGCGGAACGGATCGTCGTTGTGCTTCGTGGAGACGAGCACGGCACGCGTGTGCGCGGCGGCTAGCGCGCCGTAGGCGTCCGCGTGAATCAGGTGCGTGTGAACGACGTCGGGGCGAACTGCGCGCGTGACGCGGATTACTCCCGCCGCGAGACGCGGATCGAGATCGCGGGGGCACGGCAGCCTGTCGAAAGGAACCTTGCGCTCGGCTAGCGCCGCGTAGAAGGGCTCGGGAGCCGCGCTCGTGTCGTCGAGGCCGAGGAAGCCGGCGTCGATCCCACGAGTGCGGAGCGCGGGCAGCAGCTCCAGCACGTGTCGTTCCGAGCCGCCGATGCCTCCGATTCGCTGGACGTGGAGGATCTTCATGTTCTTGTCGCTGGTCGCAAACGGCGCTCCCGGAGCCAGTCCCAGCCTCGTACGAGCGCGGTGGCCGCGAGGATCGCGAGCAGGAAGTCGAAGGGCGCGCGGTAGCGGACGGTTCCTGCGAAGGCCATCGCGGCCAGCGTGTTGTAGCCCACGAGCAGAACCACGAGTGCGACATAGCGCCGCGGCGCCAGGACCGCTCCCATGATCGCGAGCAGGTAGACGGCGATCATGAACACCGGCTCGACGACGTCGCGACCGAGCTCTGCCAGGCGTCCCCGGCCGGCGTCGTCGGAGTCGACCGAGAACGTCGGGCTCCACAGCATCTGCACGGCCTGAGCCGCGAGCCGGCCCTTCTCGTCGGGGTTCTCGCGCCAGAAATCGAACACGAGCTCGCGGTAGTAGCGCTGCTGCGCGCACTCGTCGACCTCGGTGGGCTTGCTGGCGAGCGTGAGGTCGGCGGCGAGCTCGGGCCAGGGAGGCCCACCACGGGGCTCGGGCACGTCGTCGATCCAGCCGCCGCGGTCGAGGATCTCGCGCGTGTTCTCGTTGTTCGCCTTCCAGAGCGCGCGCGTGTCGGTCGTGAGAACGGGACAACCGACGCTGACCTCGTTGCGACCGATCCAGGGTGCGACGACAACGGCGGCTCCTGCGATTACCCCGGCGCCGAGCAGCAAGGAACGCCTCGAACGCTCGAGTGGAAGGGCGACGAACGCGGCGAGCACGAGCGGGAGGAGCGCCAGCCGGGCGTTACCGAGGATCGCGAAGCCCGCTGCCGCTCCGAGCGCGAGGGCCAGCAAAGCTCCCTTCCGCTCCGCGACGACGAGCGCGAGCAGCGCGACGATCGCGAGGAGCAGCCCGTCCAGGATCTCGCGGTTCAGGTGCATGTCGTGCCAGACGAGGAACGGGTGCAACGTGGCGATCGTCGCCCCGACGACGCCGACCCGCAGCGAGGCGGCACGTCGACCGATCTCGAGCACGATCACCGCGGTCAGTGCTGCGATCGCGATGTGCGCCAAGCCGACGACCAGCCAGTGACGCTCGAAAACCTGGTAGAGCGCGGCGAGGAACCAGGCGTAGAGGGGCTGGGTGTATCCCGAGGGCCGCCCGGGCAGGAAGCCGAACGTTCCGCTGGAGACGAGTGTCTGCGCGAAGCGGTCGCTCTTCTCGACGAGCTCCTGAAGGATCGCCCCCCGCTCGGAGAGCAGGACTACGAAGCGAGGCACGACCGCGGCGACGAGCACGATCGCAAGCGCTTGCCGTCGCTTCATGGTGTGGCCGCAGCGCGATGAGGCGGCGCGACGGCGGGGTCGAGCCACGAGCGCTGCCAGAGCTCGAGCACGAGCAGGCACCAGAGGCGATGACCGTGGTCGCGTTCGCCTCGCGTGTGCTCGTGGAGCATGCGCTTGACGAGGTTCGGCTGCAGCTGCTCGCGTGCTCGGGTTCGTGCATCCAGGAGCGTGTCTCCGGCGAGCTCCCGGAGCGGTCCACGGAACCAGTCGCCGAGCGGAATCCCGAACCCCTTCTTGCTGCGAGCGGCGAGCTCGGGTGGGATGAGATCTGCGAATGCACGTCGGAGGGCCACCTTTCCGCGCCGGCCTTCGAAGCGCAATGAGTCCGGCAGCGAGACCCCGAGCTCCAGCACCTCGTGATCGAGCAACGGCGAGCGGAGCTCGAGCGACGTCGCCATCGACGCCCGGTCCGCCTTCACGAGCAGGTCGTCGGGGAGGTACGTGCGGGCGTCGAGCCTCTGGAGACCGCTGATCCCGCGAGCGGGTGGGTTGCCGAGCAGCTCCCAGGCCGGCCGCGGCGCGCCGAGAGCACTCGTCAGGCTCGGCGAGTAGAGCCGGGCTCGCAACGTGGCGGGGAAGATCTCCATCAGCGCGCCGTAGCGCTCGCGCGCCGGGCTCGCCGCAGCCTCCAGCAGGCGAGCAGCCCTGAACGCGGCAGAACGCGGATGACGCCGCCCCGCGGGGAGCATGCGAAGGGCGCGGGCACCGAGGCCAGGCGCGAACGGAATCGCGCCGATTCGCTGGGCCATGCGCATCGCGACATAGCGCTCGTACCCGGCGAACGACTCGTCGCCCCCGTCGCCGGTGAGTGCGACCGTGACGTGCCGGCGCGCGACCTGCGAGATGAGAAACGTGGGCAGGATCGCCTCGTCGCCGAGCGGCTCGTCGAGGAACGACGTCAACTGGGAGACGAGCTCGACCGGGTCGGGCTCGACGAGCAAGTCCTCGTGCGTCGTACCGAACGTGCTCGCGGCCACGGAGGCTGCGGAGCGCTCGTCGTAGCGCTGGTCGTCGACCCCGACCGTGAAGGTGCGGACGGGGCGGGTCGACTCCTCGGCCATCAGTCCGACGACGATCGTCGAGTCGATCCCGCCCGAGAGGAGCGCTCCGAGTGGGACGTCGCTCACGAGCCGGCGCCGCACGGCGCCCCGGACCGTCTGGCGCACCAGCTCCAACCATTCCTCATCGGACAGTGGGCGCGGCTCGGGCTCGAGCTCCCAGTAACGCTGCGTCCGAATCTGGCCGTTCTCCCAGACGAGGACGTGTCCCGGTGCCAGCCGGCGGATTCCGGCCACTCCGGTCTCGACGCCGGGGACGTACTGGAGCGCGAGAAACGCATCGAGCGCCTGAGGTGAGAGCTCGCGCCGCAGGCCGGGGAGCAGCAGGAGCGCCTTCAGCTCCGACGCGAACGCGAGTGAGCCGTCCGGCAGAGACACGTAGTGGAGCGGCTTCTTGCCGACCCGGTCGCGTGCGAGGACGAGGCGTTCGCGGGCTCGATCCCAGAGCGCGATCGCGAACATGCCGTGGAGCCGCGTCGGAAAGTCGGGCCCATGCTCTTCGTACACGTGGGGGATGACCGCGGTGTCACCGGTGCCTGGCACCAGATGGCCGCGCTCGCGGAGGTCGCATCGAAGGTCGCGGAAGTCGTACAGCTCGCCGTTGAAGACCGCTACGACGTCGCCGGACTCGTTCTGCACAGGCTGGTCGCCGGTCGCGAGGTCGACGACCTCGAGGCGGCGATGGCCGAGGACGCAACGCCCGAGCACCGCGACGCCGCCGGAGTCAGGGCCGCGGTGAACGAGCGCCTCGGTCATGCGGGCGACGACGTCCGGGTCAGCCGGAGCGGAGGGCGATACTAGTCCGCTGATGCCGCACACGACGCGGAAACGGTACGCGGTCGTCTCCTGCCACGTCGAACGACCCCTCGACGACGAGGTCTGGTCGCGCTTCGCGGCCCTTCAAGAGCGTCGACCGGGAGGATTCGCGATCGCGGCGCTGCTGCGCCCGGCCGACGCTGCGGCTGGAGAGAACGAGGAAAAGTGGCTCGAGCGAGCGCGGGAAGCTGCCGCCCGGGGACCGCTCGGCCAGCACACGCACTGGACGGCTCCCGATCACGCTCGCCCGACCGGAGGAGAGACCGGCGAGCGCGTGCTCGCAGAGGGCCAGCGGATGCACGAGCTCGGGCTCGAGCCATCGCTCTTCTGCGGCGGCGGCTGGTACACCGATGTGGACGTCGCGGAGGCGTGCGCCGATCTCGGCTACGTGGACTGCACCCCGCGCGCACGGCGGCCGTTGTATCTCCCGCCCGGTGAGGCATGGGCGTCACTCGGTCAACCCGCTGGCATCCGGCTCCCATCGGAGCGTCTGCTCGCGGCCATACCCACGACCCATTCGCTCGGCGACCTCGGTCGTGCGCTGCTTCGACCGCGATCGCTTCCTTCGGTCGTCCACGTGTACTTCCACGACACCGACCTCGCGGATCGTCGTCGAAGAGTCGCCTTGCGGACATTCCTGGTTCTCCTGTCCCGCGTCGCCGAGCGGACCGACCTCGTGAGAATCGCTG
>JACCUU010000142.1 GCA_013811645.1 Actinomycetota bacterium
ACCAGCCTGCGCCTTCCGTGTGGCCCGTCTTCCCGCCGACGAGCGCTGGCCAGCTCGAGAGCAGGTCGTCAGTGGTAGGGAATTCCTGTCCGCCCGCGAGCGAGTAGGAGGTCCGCTCGAGCGCGGCGCGGATGGAGGGAACTCCGAGCGCGTAGCGGACGAGCAGCGTCGCATCGCGGGCGCTCGACACGTGGCCGGGCTCATCGAGGCCGTGCGGATTGACGAACGTCGTGTCGACCAGGCCAAGCGCACGCGCCTTTGCGTTCATCAGCGAGACGAACCGGGCCGTCGAGCCGTTACCGACATGCAGCGACAGCGCGGTGGCAGCATCGTTGGCGCTCGGAATGAGCATCGCGCGAACGAGCTCGCCGACGCTCAGCTCGTCGCCCGCGCGCAGGTAGACCGTCGATCCGCCGATGCCGGTGGCTTGCGAGCTCACCTGGACGAGATCGGACGGCCGCGCCTCCTCCAGCGCGACGATCGCGGTCATCAGCTTCGTGATGCTGGCGATCGCGCGAGAGCGCCTGGAGCTCTCCTCGGCGAGAACGGCGCCATCCTCGCCGACGAGATACCACGCTGCCGCGGGGAGCGCTGGAGGCTCCGTGGGCTCGGTCGAGGCTTGAACCGGCGTCGCCAGGACGACGAGGGCGACGACGCCGAGCAGGATGCTGCGCATCACCGGCAGGGAACTGTAGTGGAAGGGCCGTGGGGGTCAGGCCCAAGCCTGACTCCCGTCTCTCGTGAAACCGGCTTGGCGCCAGGCCGAAGCCTGGCCCCGTCTCTCACCGTCCGGCCGAAGGGGCCAGGCTTCAGTCTGGCCCCTTCTCTCACCAACCCGATGCCGCCCACACCTGCGTCGAAAGCCGCTCTGCCGCCCCCGCGGCCGCGACACGCCAGTCCTCCTCCGTGTCGCGGAACGCGAAGATCACCGACCGGGACGCGGTCACGACAGCGCTCGCGGGGCCACTCGTGAACGCCCGAGCGACATCGGCCGGAGTGGCGCCTTGCGCCCCGACGCCGGGGAGGAGCAGCGGCGTCTGCGGCATGAGCCGCCGAGCCTCCGAGACCGCGCGCGGCAGAGTCGCGCCGACAACGGCGCCGACGCTCGACAGCCCTCCCTCGCCGACGAGCGGCTGTCCCCACTCGTGCACGAGCGTCGCCAGGTGCTGCCACAGCGGCCGGCCGTCGGAGAGCATCGCATCCTGCACGTCGGCCGCTCCGGCGTTCGACGTCCGCACGAGGAAGAAGACGCCCGAGCCGTGCCTTCTGCAAGCGGCGAGGAAGGGCTCCACCGCGTCGAGGCCGAGATAGGGGCTCGCCGTGATCGCGTCGGCCACAGGGATCCCTTCCTCGTTCGGCTCCAGATACGCGGCCACGTATGCGCGCGAGGTCGAGCCCACGTCGCCGCGCTTGGCGTCCAGGATCACGAGCAGGCCGATCGACCGCGCGTACGCGCACACCTCCTCGAGAGCGTGCATCCCGTCCGAGCCCAGAGCCTCGAAGAACGCGGCCTGCGGCTTGACCGCGACGACATAGGGGCCGACGGCGTCGACGATCCCCTTGCAGAAGCGTGCCACCGCGCTCGCCGCTGCGGCGCGGCCGAGCACCGCCTCTCCGCGAAGCTCCATCGGGAGAACGTCGAGCCGCGGGTCGAGGCCGACCACGAGCTGGCTTCGCTTGCGCCCGACTGCCTCGGCGAGGCGATCCGGGAAGGGCTGAGTTTCCACGCCTCAAGGCTACGCACCTCACCGGGCTGCGCGTCTCACGCGGCCAGAATCTCGGCGGCGTCCAGCGAGACGATGCGGAGCTCCGGCCCTGGACGCCGCATGAAGCCCCCCACGAGCAGGAGCACGTCGGCGTCTTCGGGCGCAAAGGACGGCTTGGCGAGGGCGGCCTCCGCGATGCCGGCCTCCACCTCGATCCTGCCCGCTCCGTCCACGGCGAGCGTCCTCACCGCTGCCAACCGGCCGCTCGCGACAAAGAACGCCCGCTTGAAGCCGGGCTCTCGGGCTGGTGCCAGAACGCAGACGCGCGTGGCCCGAAGCCGGTCGAGCGTCTCGAACCGCTGGACGGCCTCCTCGAGCGCCTTCAGTCGATCGCGCACTTTGGCGGCGTCCTCGAAGCGCAGATCGCGTGCGAGCCGGGTCAGCCGTGCCCGGAGAGCAGGCAGCCCGTCGGCTGGATCGTCTCCCTCGAACCCGTCGAGTGCCCGCGCGACGAGCCGCGCCCGGTTCCGGCTCGTGATCGGGCCGAACGGTCCCGGTGCCGAGACCACCGCCCAGCGGTCGCCGCGCTGCGCGAGGTACGCGTACCGATCCGCCCGCCCGCCTCGCGCATTCGCGGGAGGACGAAGCTCACCGATGAGCCGCAGCTCGTCGAGCGCGGCTTCGAGCTCGGAGCCGAGCTCTCTCCACTCCACCCGTTCGAGCGCGCCGAGCGCGGCCTCGACCGCGGGCCGCTGCCGCGAGCCGGAGAAGTACGAGCGAAGCCGCGCGCGCAGGTCACGCGCTTTGCCGACGTAGAGAACCGTTTCGTTGCGATCGTGGAAGAGATAGACGCCGGGGCCGGTGGGGGCTCCGGCGATCAGCGACCGCTTCGAGTGGAGCTTGCGCGCTCGTGGAGCAGCGAGCTCGAGAACGTCGGCGAGGGTTCGCGCTCCGCGCTCCTGCGCGAGACCGAGCAGCGAGACGAGGATCTCCGCGGTCGCGACCGCGTCCGGCAGCGCGCGGTGGCATGGGCTGGTCGACGTCCCGAAGAAGTGCGCGAGCGCGGCGAGCGAGAAGCGCTCGCTCCTGCGCTGGAGAAGCCGCCGCGCGAGCCAGACCGTGTCCACGACCGGAGCCGCGACGCGCCGGCCGGTGAGCCGCTCGACCTCGCGTTCGAGGAAAGCCATGTCGAAGCGCGCGTTATGCGCGGTGAGCGAGGCGTCTCCTGCGAAGCCGAGAAAGCGGCGGACGGCGAGCTCCGGTCGCGGCGCGTGTCTCAGATCCGCGTCACGGATCCCGGTGAGGGCGGCGATGTTCGGCGGGAGCGCGGAGCCGGGGTTGACGAGCGTCTCGAAGGTGTCTTCGATTGCGAGGGCTCGCACCCGGACTGCGCCGATCTCACACATGCGGTTGCGGATCGCCGAGAGACCGGTCGTCTCGAGGTCGAAGACGACGAACTCGGCGCCTTCGATCAGCGTCTCGGCGTGCGGCTGCTCGACGAGCCCGACGCGCGCGCCGAGCCAGGCAAGCCGAGCGTCACCCGCGACGACGTCTTCGAGCAGCGAGCGGGCGAGAGCCGCGGGCGCCCGCTCGAGCGCGAAGAGGACGTGGGCCGCATCTTCCGGAGACACCGGCCCGCGGCGAGTCTGCGCGAGCTCGACGAGGCGGTCCGCAGCGTCGAACGTGAGCTGCATGCATCGAGCCTAGCGAACATATGTTCGTATCTCAAGCGTCGGTGTCAAACGCTGTTGTCTGTCAAGGGTGTCCGCCAAGGGCTTTGGTGCCGAAAGCGAGCCAATCGTTCCCCAGGACAAATCGCCTTCCAGTGCAGTCCCCAGGGCGCCGACAGGTCCTTAGGCGCTTCGCTCCCGCTCCCCTGCTACCGCTGCAGGCGGTGTCTGACACCGGTGTTTGCCCGAACGACAGAGGGGCCGCCTCTCGGCGGCCCCTCCGAAACCTGCGAGTGAAGCTCGCGCTTAGCCGCTCTTGACTGCGGACTTGAGGGCGCTGCCGGCCGAGAACTTCGGCACAGTCGTCGCTTGGATCTGCACGCGCTCGCCGGTGCGCGGATTGACGCCCATGCGCGCGGCGCGCGCCGAGGTCGAGAACTTGCCGAAGCCCGTGAAGGTGACCGAGTCACCCTTCTTGAGCGTCCCGGTGATCGTGTCCAGCACGGCGTCTACCGCAGCGCCGGCGTCACGCTTGGACATGCCCGCCTGATCGGCGACGGCATCTACGAATTCCTGCTTGGTCACTGTCCCTCCTCCTATGTCGGAATCTGAGTCTGTCGGGGACCGAAAGACCCTAACAGCCTTGCTCTTTTGGCTCAACCATCGCTCGTTGCGGCGGTTTTTCGTAGTTCCAGGAGCTCGTCCGCGCGAAAGAGCGCACGGAGGCGCACGCCGAGGCGCGCGAGAGCGTCCGAGCCGCCCTCCTCCCGGTCGACGACACACACGGCGTTTCGGACCACGAGGCCTTCCTCCCGAAGAGCCGACACCGACTCCGCGAGAGCGCCGCCCGTCGTGACGACGTCCTCGAGGAGGCACACCAGCTCGCCCCGCTCGAAGGGGCCTTCGATCCGATTCGCCGTGCCGTATTCCTTCGTTTCACCGCGCACGATGATGAAGGGCAGACCGGACGCCATCGCTGCCGAAGCTGCCAACGCGACCGCGCCGAGAGCCGGGCCGGCAAGCCGAACCGCGTCCGGCTCGAACTCCGTCACGGCCGCCGCCAGACGCTCACCCACCGCGCGCAGCGCCTCCGGCTCCGTCTCGAAGCGGTACTTGTCGAGGTACCAGGACGAGCGCTTGCCGGAGCGGAGGACGAAGTCGCCCTCGAGCAGGGCGCGCTCGACGAGCAGGCGTCCGAGCGCCTCGTCCTGCATCAGAGCGCCGAGCGTGCGACGGACGCGAGCCGCTCGAACTCCGCCGAGCCCGGCTCGAGCACGATCGCCGAGCCGTCGGAGAACGACAGGCTCGCCCGCTCGTGCGGACCGCGCGAGCGCACCAGGTAGCGCCAGGCCCAGACGGCGAGGGCAGCGAGGATCGCGAGACGCAGGAACCCGCTCATGCGCCCTCGTCCTCCTTCGGCTTCCGCGTCGTGCGCCGTCGCTTGGCCTTCTCCTCGTCGATCCCCTGCAGGCAGGTGCGCAGGTCGTAAGCGACCAGTCCAGACGTCGGGTTCGGCCCGGTGGTGGCCGCGATCGTGCGGCCCCCTTCACGGAGGACGAAGAGACCGCCCTCGGCGAGCTCCACCTCGGCACGGGTCACTTCGCCCGCCGACGGATGGAGCTCCCCGGCCGCGGCGAGCAGGTCGAGAGCCGACCGGGAGAGCGCTTCACCCTCGTCACCCGTCGACGCGAGCACGGAGCCTTTCGCGTTGAGCACTACCGCGCGGTCGACCTGCGACGAGAGCTCGGCGAGCTCAGCCAGCGCCTGGGTTGCGTCCATCGGGCGACGCTATCGCAGGAGCGCCGCGAACGCACGCGCAGCCTGCGCGCGATGGGAGTGCTCGCGCTTCCACGCACCGCCCAGCTCGGCGACGGTCGCCGACATTCCCGTCGGAACGAAGATGGGGTCGTAGCCGAACCCCTCGGTGCCTCGCGGCTCAGCGGCAATCTCGCCCTCGAGCGTGCCGATCGCGTGAAGCTCCAAGCCTTCGGGGCTGAGTGCCACGAGCTCACAGACGTAGCGAGCGCGCCGGTTGGTCATACCGTCCAGCTCTGCAAGCAGCCGTGTGACCGGGTCTTCGGCCCAGCGCGCTGACTCGACGCCCGGCGCTCCTCCGAGCGCAACCACTTCGATGCCGGAGTCTTCACCGGCGACCCATTCCTCCGGCCGCGCATGCAGCCGTCCATGCCGCGCCTTGATCCCGGCGTTGCCGAAAAAGGTGCCTGCGTCCTCGGCCGGTTCGTCCGGCGCGCACAGAAGCTCGATCTCCCAGTCCGGAAGCACGCTCCGAAGCTCCCGCAGCTTGTTCTCGTTCCGCGACGCCAGAACCAGCTTCACGCGCGCGGAGCGGCTGCGGCGGCGGCCTGGGCAACCGTGAGCTCCTCGATCCCGCCCGCCGCCAGGTCGAGCAGCTGATCGAGCAGCTCGCGCGAGAACGGGTCCCGCTCCGCCGTCGCCTGCACCTCGACGAGGGCGCCCTCGCCGGTCATGACGACGTTCATGTCCGTCTCGGCCGAGGAGTCCTCCGGATAGTCGAGGTCGAGGACCGCCTCTCCGCCCACGATCCCCACCGAGACTGCGGCGACCGAGCCGCGCAGCGCCTTCGAGAGCCCGAAATGGTCGAGGGCGCGGCGGGCGGCGATCCAGACGCCCGTGATCGAGGCGCAGCGGGTGCCGCCGTCCGCCTGCAGGACGTCGCAGTCGAGCCAGAGCGTGCGCTCGCCGAGGGCCTCGAAGTCGCACACGGAGCGGAGGGCGCGGCCGATCAGGCGCTGGATCTCGACTGTCCGGCCGTCGGCGCGGCCGCGTGAGACGGCGCGCTGGGTCCGCTCGCCGGTCGAGGCGGGAAGCATCGAGTACTCGGCGGTCATCCAGCCGCGACCACTGCGGGCAAGCCAGCGCGGCACGCCTTCCTCGACTGTCGCCGTGCAGAGCACCAGCGTCTTCCCTTGCCCGTAGAGAACCGCGCCGTGCGGCTGCTCGAGGAAGTCCGTCTTGATCTCCAGCGGGCGCAACTCGCTGGCCTTCCGGCCATCGGCTCTCATGCTGCCGCTGCTTCCAGGGTCGCCACTTCGACGTGTTCGGCCGCGTCGATCGGAAGCTGGAGGAAGCGTCTCCCCATCTCCCTGAAGAGCGCGGGGTCGCCCGTCGTCAGGAACCGATAGGCGCCCTCTCTGGACTCCGAGTTCTCGATTCCCTTGCGCTCGAGCGTCTCCGCAACCTCGCGGGCTGTCTCGTCGGCGGAAAAGACGAGCGTCACGCCGCGCCCGAACACACGCTGGAAGATCGGCCGGATCAGCGGGTAATGGGTGCAGCCGAGGATCACCGTGTCCACGCCTGCATCCTTGAGTGGGGCCGCGTACTCCCGGACGGCGCTCGCCGACTCCTCGCCGAACGGATCGGGCCCTTCGATCAGCGGCACCAGGCGCGGGCATGCAATCTGGACGATGTCGACGCCTGCGTCGAGCGCCGCCACGAGGTCGGCGTAGCGGCCGCTCGAGACGGTGGCCTCGGTGGCCAGCAGCCCGATGCGACGGTTGCGCGTTGCCAGCACGGCCGCATGCGCCTCCGGCGCGAGCACGCCGACGATGGGCACGGAC
>JACCUU010000212.1 GCA_013811645.1 Actinomycetota bacterium
CGGAAACGAACGGAGCGCACGCGGCCGTTCTCCACCTGAGCCCAGGTCTGCAGCCGCCCGGAGGGCACGTCGACGACGAGGTGGTTCTCGCCCTCTCGGCGCTCCACGATCCCCTCGTCGAGCGCCCAGGTCACGAGCGCGATCGTGCCGTGCCCGCACGCCGTCGAATATCCGGCGTTGTGGAAGAAGACGACGCCGAGATCCGCGTCGTCGTCGTTCGGCTCGACGACGAAGCAGCCGTACATGTCCGCGTGGCCGCGCGGCTCGAAGACGAGTAAGCGGCGGATGTGGTCGAGACGCGCGAGAGCGTCCCGGCGTTTGTCCAAAATCGTTCTTCCGCGCGGAGCCTCGACCCCGCCGGTGACGATGCGGAACGGCTCCCCGGCGGTGTGGTAGTCGACGGCTTCGATCCGCACCTGTCGATCCTGCCAGCTGCACTCGCCGCTAGCGACCGCGGAACGCGGGCGGACGTTTGTCCAGAAACGCCTGCACGCCCTCGCCGAAATCCTCCGTCTCGGTCGCGGCCTGCTGGAGCGCCGCTTCGAGCTCGAGCTGCTCCTCGAGCGATGCCGTGGACGCGTTCTCGAAGAGCTGCTTCGTCATCGCGACTCCCCGTGTCGGAAGCTCCGCGTACCACGCCGCGAGCTCCTCCACCCGAGGTGTGAAGTCGTCTGCCGCCACCACCTCGGAGACCAGGCCCCACGCGAGCGCCTCGTCTGCACCGAGGCGTCGGTTCGAGACCATCCACTCGAACGCTCTCGCGAAGCCGAGCAGCCGGTGGATGAACCAGGAGCCGCCGGCGTCGGGTATCAGGCCGATCCCGATGAACCCGGGGACGAAGGTCGCCTGCTCGGAGGCGATTCGCGCATCGCAGGCGCACGCGAGAGAGAGCCCCGCCCCGGCGACCGGGCCGTTGATCGCGGCGAGCACCGGCTTTTCGAGCGCGCGGATCGCGCGGATGTTGGGGTGGTACGTGCCCTCGAGCGCATCCCCGATTCCACCGGGGAGCTCCGAGAACTCCTTCAGATCCTGGCCGGAACAGAAGCCGCGACCGGCGCCGGTGATGACGACCGCGCGCACATCTACATCGGCCGCCTCATCGAGCGCCTCGCGGAGCGCCGCGTGAAGCGCGCGGTTGAAGGCATTGAAGACCTCGGGCCGGTTGAGCGTGATCGTGAGCACCGCTCCGGCCCGGGCTGTAAGCACTTCGTCGGCCATGGCCGGAGATTAACGCCGAGGACGAAAGAGGTACGCGGCGAGCGCTCCCGCAGCCAGCCCCGCCAACGCGATCCGTGTCACATCGACCGCGGGCTCGAACCGCACCTCTCCGTCCTTCACGACGTACGCGCCAACGCCGCGCGAACGAAGACCGAACCCCGCGCCGCCGCTGGTGCCGCCTCCTCCGCCCCAGCCACCGCGGACGGCGGCCACCGGAATCACCGTCACGCCGTCACGCTCGATCGGATCGCCCACGACACTGCGCACCGAGAGCGCATCCTGCAGGCCCTTGATCATCTCGTCGTGATTCACGTCTTTTCGCGGTTCAAGAATGCGCGTACGGCGTCCTGCGCCTCGTCGCCCAGCATCGACATCGCCAGCCAGTCGCGCGCGTGGCCGACCGTTTGGTGCCAGGCGAAGTCGCGCCAGACGTTCAGCTGCTGCTTCGCGTAGCGAGTCGTCTGGGGGAGCTTCGCGGCGAGCTTCTCGACCCACTCGTCCACGGCCGCGTCGAGCTCAGCCTCGGGCACGACCTTGTTCACGAGCCCCCACTCCTCGGCCTGAGTCGCCGGGATCTCGTCGCAGAGGAAGACGATCTCGCGCGCGCGCCGGTCGCCGACCATCAGCTGGAGCCATTGCGTGGCGCCTCCCGCCGGCACCGATCCATGCTGGAGGCCGACGTGCCGGATGAAGGCCGTGTCGACCATTACGGAGAGGTCGCACGCCATCTGGAACTCGTTTCCACCACCGACCGCAATGCCGTTGATGCGTGCGATCGTCGGTTTGCCGATCTCGCGCAGCCGGTCGTGGGCGTCCTTGAAGGCGCCGAACCACTTCCAGTACTCCTTCGGCCTGCCGAGATAGTCCTCGTCCCAGGAACGAAGGTCAGCGCCGACGCAGAACGCCCGCCCCGTGCCGGTCACCACGACCGCGCGCACATCGTCGTCCCAGGACGCGTCCTCGCAGGCGCGCGCGATCTCCCTGAGCATGCGAAAGTCGAACGCGTTCAGCACTTCCGGACGGTTGAGCCTGATCGTCGCGCGCGGCGGGACCTTCTCGTAGACGATCGTCTCGAACCCGAGCTCCGCTGGGTTACGCGGGCGGGGGTGCGTCGGCTCGGTCACTCGATCGACGCGAAGTGCACGGTGAACGGGATTCCCATGGCCATCGCATCCTTCCCCGATGCGGCGAACGCCTCGGAGCTCACCGCCGACTTGAACGACCCCATGTCGTCCCACTCGAACTCGGCGTAGTAGCGGTACGACGGGTCGCCGAACGGCGAGCCGAAGACCTTTCCATGCCGGAACGCCGAGCACTCGACCGATGGGACGAACTCGTCGAGGTGCTGCTGATACCGGTCGGGATCAGGCTCCGACTCGTACTGGATGATTGCGCGGACCATGCCACTCCCTTCATCGCGGACGCGGGCAGCGTATAGCGTCCGTGACGTGAGCTCGACCGGAGTCGCAGCCCTGCTCGCGCTCGCCGCCGGCTTCGGCGGAGCGGTGCAGATCGCAGTCCAGGGCAAGCTCGGCGATCGCGTCGGGAACCTGGAGGCGGTCGCGACCGCATCGCTGATCGGCGCCCTGCTCGCGCTCACGGTTCTGATCGTCGCGCGACGCTCTCTCGGAGGAGTCGGAGACGCGCTCGGCGCTCCGAAGTGGATGCTGCTCGGCGGCGTCATGAGCGCGCTCATCATCCTCGCGATCACCGTCGCGGGGCCGCGCATCGGCATCGTTGCGACAACGGCCGTGCTGATCGCCGCGCAGTTCACGCTCGCGACCGTCATCGACCGCAACGGCTGGTTCGGCGTCGAGCGGATAGCGCTCAGCTGGCCGCGCCTCGCAGGCCTCGCGCTGCTTTTCGTGGGTGCGGCGTTGACGTTGCGGAGAT
>JACCUU010000226.1 GCA_013811645.1 Actinomycetota bacterium
CTCCTGACGCGCTGCGAATGGTCGCCCTGCATCATCATCTGGCGGCGCCGCCATGGCGTGCCGCGCGGAAGAGGCCGCTGCGCCACCGCGACGAGGTCCTGCGCACGTTCGTCGCGGCGGGGACGGAGCTCGTCGTCGGAGGACATGTGCACCAGGGCGGGATCGCAGAGCGGCGGGAGTTCAAAGTGCTCGAGGAAGGTCCTCGCCGGGCCCTGGTGCTCGCGACGGCGCCCGCCCTCGGCCGTCCTCGGCCCAAGCGTCGGGAGGAAGCGCGAGGCCTGAACGTGTACGAGGCCGATCCCCAGACCCTCACCGTGAGGACATACGCCTGGGATGGGCAGGCGTTGCTCGAGGTGGGTCGCAGAACCTTCGCACGTACGTAGAGTTCGAGTTTGCGGCCAATGGAATCCTCGCTCGTCGAGCTCAAACGGCGTCTGGCAGAGATCGACGATCTCCAGCGGACGCAACTCCTCCTGGCGTGGGATACCGAGGTGTGGATGCCTCCCGCGGGCGAGCGCTCACGGGGGGCGCACCTCGCAACCCTCGAGACGATCGTCCACGACCGGCAGATCGATGATCGCATCGGCGAGCTGCTCGATGGCCTGGAGCCCTACGCTTCGACCCTCCCCCGCGACGCCGACGACGCGTGCCTCGTGCGCGCCGCTCGCCGGAGCTGGGAGAAGAACCGGAGAATTCCGACCGACCTCGCCGCAGAGATCGCCGGAGCGCAGGTCGAGTCGTACCAGACATGGGTGAAGGCCCGCGAAGAGGCGCAGTTCGCAGACTTTCGTCCATCGCTCGAGCGGGTGCTCGAGCTCCAACGTCGCCTGATCGAGTGCTTCGCGCCGTACGACGACCCCTACGACGTTCTCTTGGACGACTACGAGGAGGGAACGAAGACCGAGGACGTGCGCGTCATCTTCGCCGCGCTCCAGCCCGAGATCACCGCGCTCGTCGCCGAGCACGCAGGTGAGGCAGACCAGGACGATTTCCTCCGTGGGCCGTTCGCGATTCCGCCACAGGAGGCGCTGTCGCGAGAGCTGATCGAGCGCTTCGGCGCATCCTGGGACGCCTTCCGGCTCGACCTGACCGTGCATCCGTTTGCCGCGGCGGTCGGGTTGCGCGACATCCGGCTCACGACCCGCTACGACGAAGACGACCTGAACTCGCTCTTCACCGCCATGCACGAGTGCGGCCACGGCCTGTACGAACGGGGCTCGGCAGCCTCCCTCGAGCGCACACCTCTGCAGGGCTGTTCCTCCTCCTCGCTCCATGAGTCGCAGAGCCGTCTCTGGGAGAACGTCGTCGGTCGGTCGCTGCCGTTCTGGCGTTGGCTCTACCCTCGGGTGCAGACCGCGTTCCCAGAGGCTCTGGCTGACGTGTCCCTGGAGCGGTTCCACCGCGCCGTCAACCGGCCGCGGCGTGGGTTCATCCGCGTCGACGCCGATGAGACCAGCTACGGGCTGCACGTCATCCTGCGCTTCGAGCTCGAGCAGGAGCTCCTCGCCGGCCGGCTCGCCGTGAAGGATCTCCCGGAGGCGTGGAACGCGCGCTTCGCCGAGCTCATCGGCCTCGACGTGCCGAACGACACGCTCGGCGTTCTGCAGGACTCGCACTGGGCCAGCGGTCTGTTCGGGTACTTCCCCACGTACCTGCTCGGTACCGTCCTCTCGGTGCAGATCTGGGAGACGGCGCGCGCTGCGCTCCCCGATGTCGAAGAGCAGATCGAACGCGGGGAGTTCGGAGATCTGCACGAATGGCTCCGTGAGAACCTGTACGCGCTCGGAAGCAGGTTCACGCCGGCGGAGACGATCGAGCGGGTCGTCGGAGGGCCGATCGACCCGCAGCCGTACTTGCGGTACCTGCGCCAGAAGCTGAACGCGCTGTCCGGGAGCTCTGTCTAGAGCGACCCCACGCGGGGCGAGCCAGCGCGCAGAGCTACGCGGCGCGGCCGAAGCGCTCGGCGGCCCGGGCACGCGCGCGCTCGGCTTCGACCTCGCGGTCGCGAGGCGCGGCATTCGTCACCAGCTCCGCCAGGAGTCTCCGGGTCGCGTCGGCAACCTCGTCGACCGCCCGCGCGAAAGCCGCCTCGTTGGCCTTTGCAGGCTTCGACGCCCCGCTCACCTTGCGGACGTACTGCAGCGCGGCAGCGTGCACTTCGTCCTCGGTGGCCGGCGGCTCGAAGTTGTGCAGCGTCTTGATGTTTCGGCACATCGTGTCCTCCTTATTTCATGGCTTCCGCGAACGCCATCAGCTCGCGGCGGAGCTCCTTGATCTCGTCGCGGAGCTTGGCCGCGTACTCGAAGCGGAGCTCCTCCGCGGCGAGGTACATCTCCTCCTCGAGGGTGATGACCAGCTTCTCGAGCTCCTCGCCGGACATCCCTTCCACCTCGGACTTCCCCCGCCGACGGCGCGACTTCGGAACGTGCGGGGACTCGAGTGAGAGGAGCTCGGCGATGTCGGAGACGCCCTTGACGATCGTCTGCGGCGTGATCCCGTGCTCCTCGTTGTACGCAACCTGGTATTCCCGCCGGCGATTCGTCTCCTCCATCGCACCGATGATCGCCTCGGTCCGCTTGTCGGCGTAGAGGAGAACCTTCCCGGCCGTGTTGCGGGCTGCGCGCCCGGTCGTCTGGATGAGCGCGGTCTTGCCGCGCAGGAAACCCTCCTTGTCGGCGTCGAGCACGGCGACCAGGGACACCTCCGGCAGGTCGAGCCCCTCGCGCAGAAGATTGACACCGACGAGGACGTCGTACTCGCCGAGGCGAAGCTCGCGGATGATCCCGATCCGGTCGAGCGTGTTGATCTCGGAGTGGAGGTAGCGCGCTCGAACCCCGGCCTCGAGCAGATAGTCGGTCAGATCCTCGGCCATCTTCTTCGTCAGCGTGGTGATGAGCGTGCGCTCGCCCACCTGCTCTCGATGACGGATCTCGTTCAGGAGGTCGTCGATCTGGTTCTTGGTCGGACGGACCTCGACCTCGGGATCGACGATTCCGGTCGGCCGGATCAGCTGCTCGGCAATGACCTTCGAGCGCGTGAGCTCGAACGCCCCCGGCGTCGCGGAGACGAAGACGAGCTGGTTGACCTTGCTCAAGAACTCGTCGAAGCGCAGCGGGCGATTGTCGAGCGCCGAGGGCAGCCGGAAGCCGTAGTCGATCAGCGTCTGCTTGCGCGAGCGGTCGCCCTCGTACATCCCGCCGAGTTGGGGGACGGTCTGATGCGACTCGTCCACGAAGACGACGAAGTCGTCGGGGAAGTAGTCGATCAGGGTGAAGGGATGCGTGCCCGGAGCGCGGCCCTCGAGGATGCGGGAGTAGTTCTCGATGCCGCTCGTGAAGCCGAGCTCCTTCAGCATCTCCATGTCGTACTCCGTCCGCTGGCGGATGCGATGGGCCTCGAGCATCCGGTCCTCCGACTCGAACTTCGCCACCTGCTGCTCGAGCTCGGCGCGGATGTCGTCGATGGCGCGATCGATCGTCGGCTTGGAGGTCACGTACTCCGTTGCGGGCCAGATGACCAGGTTGTCCAACCGCGCGTAGACCTCGCCGGTGAGCGGGTCGAAGTGCGTTATCTGCTCGACATCGTCTCCGAAGAACGAGATCCGGTACGCCGTTTCCTGGTTCGCGGGCTGAATCTCCATGACGTCGCCCTTCACCCGGAAGCGCCCGCGGCCGAGCACCGTGTCGTTGCGCACGTACTGGCTCTCGATCAGCTTCCTGAGCACCTCGTCGCGGTCGTGCACCTCCCCCACTTCCAGGATCAGCACGCGCTCGCGCCACTCCTCCGGCGAGCCGAGGCCGTAGATGCAGGAGACGGAGGCGACGACGACGACATCTCGCCGCGTGAGGAGCGAGGACGTTGCCGAGAGCCGGAGCCGAGCGATGTCGTCGTTCTGCGACGAGTCCTTCTCGATGTAGAGGTCGGCCTGCGGGATGTAGGCCTCGGGCTGGTAGTAGTCGTAGTAGGAGACGAAGTACTCGACGGCGTTCTCCGGGAAGAACTCCCGGAACTCGTTGCAGAGCTGCGCGGCGAGGGTCTTGTTGTGCGCGATCACGAGCGCGGGGCGCTGGATCTTCTCGATCGTCCACGCCATCGTGGCCGTTTTGCCCGTTCCGGTCGCGCCGAGCAGGGTCTGGAAGCGGTTGCCCTGATTGACCGACGCGGCTATCTCGTCGATCGCACGCGGCTGGTCGCCCAGCGGCGCGTACTGGTCGGTGGCGCGGAATGCCGGCACGAGATCTAGCGTAGCCGCGCACCGCTCACGGCTCGTATTCGGCCTCCACGAGCGCTCGCCCGGAGCGCCGACTATACGAAAGCAGGGTTGACGTGAACGCGATCGAGGCGAGACTGCAAGAATGCCGCGTCTCGCCGCGATCACAGTTGCCTTGGTCCTGATCGCGGGGGCCGCCGGGGCCTCTGGAGGCGACGACGCCCGCTGGGTCGTTCACGACCTCACTCGACAACAGGCCAGAACGCTCGTCTCGTCGTCCCCCGCAGCCCTGACACCGGCGCGGGCGGCGGCGACCTGGTGCGGCACACCCGCCCAGGCAGACCTCGCGCCGAACGCACTTGCGGGCAGTCCCGTGCATTGGGTGTATGCGCTCCCTGCGGACGGGCCGGATCGGTTCAGCTCCTATGGAAGCCTCATGCAGTCAGACGCGGAGTCGATCGACGCGTGGTGGCGCGGGCAGGATCCACTCCGGACGCCGCGGAACGACCTCGCCCCGTTCTCGTGCGGGTCGCAACTGGATCTGACGCTGTTCCGGCTCACCCAGTCGAGCTCGCAGCTTTCCTCGGTCGATGCCCGTTTCAACGCGATCACCAGCTCGCTGGTGATGCGGGGATTCGGCTCGCGCCACACCAAGTACCTCGTGTACTACGACGGGCCGGTGGAGCCCGACATCTGCGGCCAAGGCGGGAGCAGCTCGTCCGGTCTCGGATTTGCAGTCGTCTACGTGCAGGCATGTCCCGGGGTTCCGTGGAACACGACCGCCGTGCACGAGCTCGTGCACGCGCTCGGAGCCGTCTCGAACAGCGCCCCGCACAATTGCCCGGAGCCCGACGACGGGCACACCTGCGACAACCCGTACGACCTGATGTATCCGTTCGGAGACGAGACACCGATCACCGGGCTCACGCTCGATTCGGGACGGGACGACTACTACGGACACTCGGGAGCGTGGTTCGACACCCAGGATTCGCCGTGGCTCGTCCAGCTCGACCGCCAGGTGCCGTTCGCGCTCGCCGTCTCGGGATCGGGCTCCGTCACGGCGGATGTCCCGGGTCTACGTTGCAGCCAGAGCTGCACGACGACGTGGAGCGCGGGTACGGCGCTCGAGCTGAGTGCGACGCCGGCGACAGGGACGAAGCTCGTCAGCTGGGGCGCAAGCTGCTCGGGACGGTCGACGTGCAAGGTCGTCGTCGAGCCTGGGAGAACCGTCGCGGCTGCGTTCGCGCCGGCGACGTACCGGCTGACGGTGGGCGTCACCGGTCGAGGCTCCGTGCGGAGCTCGCGGCCCGGGATCGCCTGCCCCTCGCGCTGTTCCTCGCTCGTGCCCTCCTACGAGGCGATTCGACTGACACCCGCGTCGACCAAAGGCTGGCGTTTCAAGCAGTGGAGCGGCGCGTGTCGCGGGAAAGCCGTGTGCTCCGTTCCGATGACGAGCGCGACGAGCGCTCGAGCCGTATTCGTTCGGCGCTAGGTGGTTGCCGGCTCGACGACCGCTTCGGCGTCGCGATGCCGTAGGACGATCGCCCCGTACGCTCCCGCCATCGCCGTAGCGCCCACGACGACCGCGGTGAAGAGCGGGACGATGCCCCAGCGCTCGATCACCAGGCCGGCGGCGACGAAGCCGAGCGGGGCGGCGAGAGTGTTGATCGAGATCACCGCCGTGATGACCATCGCCCGCAGCTGATTCGGGGTCCGAGCCGTCAACACTGCGATGAGCGGGCCGTTGATCAGCGGCGTGCAGAACATCGCCAGGAAGAGCGCGACGAAGACCACAGGCCACGGAGGCAGGAACGGCAGCACCCACAGCGGGACGACGAACGCGAGCATCGCGAGCCCTGAGAGGCGGAGCGGCGCCAGCTTGCGCACGGCCATCACCGCCACGAGGCTCCCGACGAGAGCGCCGGCGCCGAGAGCTGCATAGAAGAGACCCGCGATGCGCGCGCTCCCGTCGAAGGCCTCGAAGGCGTAGACCGGAAGCCCGGCTGACAGCCCCGGCATGAAGAAGCCAAACGCGACCACCACCGCCGCGATGGGGCCGAGCAGCCTGTCCCCGAGCAGGAAGCGCACCCCGGCCAGAACCTTCGGGCGCACCACGTCGACGATCGTCTGGCGGCGGGGAACGAAGACCGCGACGAGGAGGAAAGCGACGAAGTAGGTCGCCGCATCCACGTACAGGACGTTCGGGGCCCCCATGACGGGGATCAGCAGGCCGGCGAGGGCCGCCCGATCAGCGCCGAGAACGCGGCGCCGCCCTCGATCAGGCTGTTTCCCAGCGACATCAGCCGCTCGTCCTCGCCGACGAGCTCGAGTAGGATCGTGCGTTGCGACGCGTAGTACGGCGGCATGAAGCACCCGAGGAGCGCCACGAGGCCGAGCAGGAGCGGGAAGCTGAGGAGCCCAGCCCCGTGCAGAAGCGGAATCGAGGCGAGGATCGGCGCGCGTGCGAAGTCGGCGAGCAGCATCGTCGAGCGCGCGCCGATGCGCTGGACGAGCGCACCGCTCGGAATTCCAAGAACCGCCATCGGCGCGATCTCGTGAGAGGCGACGATGCCGAAGATCTCCGACGAGCGCAGAACCGAGCGACGGGAACAGATCCTCGCCGCGGCCCGCCGCTGCTTCGCGGGTCACGGCTACGAGGGCGCGACCGTCGTCCGCCTGGAGAAGGCGACAGGTCTCTCCCGTGGCGCGATCTTCAACTACTTCGACTCGAAGGAGGATCTCTTCCTCGAGCTTGCGGCGAGGGACAACGAACGTTTGGTGCAGCTCTGGATCGAGAAGGGCTGGGAGCCGGCGCTACGCGAGGTCGTCCACGAGGACCCGGACTGGCTCGGCGTGTACATGGAGACGGGCCGGAAGCTCCGCACCGACCCGGAATTCAGGCGGCGCTACGAAGCTCGCACGCAGGAGTCGCTGGCTCCCCCACTCCTCGAGCACGTGCATGCGGAACAGGAGCGCGGCGCTCTGCGAACAGACGCCCCACCTGAGCAGATCGCAGGCTTCATCGGCCTGGTGGCGAACGGGGTCGCCGTTCAGCTCGGAGCCGGCGAGCCAATCCGAAACGTCGACGCCTTGATCGGCTTCGTGCGCTCGGCTGTCACCGACCGAGCTCCGACGGGTACGCGTCGGCGTACACGTCCCTGAGGCGCAGCACGTCGGCCACGTAGCTTCTCGTCTCGGGGAACGCGATCCCGGTTCCGTCGGCGCGCCAGCGATCGACGTTGCCCTGGCCGGCGTGGTACGCGGCCAGCATGAGCCTCGTATCCCCGTACCTGTCCCGCAGATGTTCGAGGTACCAGGAGCCGTAGCGGACGTTGATCTCGGGGTCCCGTAGGTCGTCCACGACGAACTGCCCGCCGCCGGTGCGGAGCGCAATCCCCTTCGCGGTGTCCGGCAAGAGCTGCATCAGCCCGACCGCCCCTGCTACCGACTCCGCCTGCGGATCGAACCTGCTCTCCACGTAGACAACCGCCGCCAGGAGCGCCGGGTCGAGGTCGTGGTTCGATGCGTGGCCTCGCAGGATGTGCTCGAACTCGAGCGGATAGCGCGCGCGCAGGTAGAGGTCAGGCTCGGCTCTCGTCACCCACGCGACGACACCGGCGACCGTGAGGACGGCGATCGCTGCAAGGGTCAGAAAGCGCATCGGGTGCCCGCTCTTTCCCAACCACGAGGTGCGAGGCATGCCTCGCCTCTACACCGATGTCGATTCACGATCTGCGGCGATCAGGTTCGCCATCACGCCCGCGACCCAGGCGTCGAGCTCCTCCGGCGTGCCGGTGTTGACGTAGACGAAGTCGCCACGCTCCGCCTTGTCCTTGTCGGGCAGCAGCCTCGCTTCGCGGTCGTCCTTGCGGCCGCCGCGACGAGCCTCACGGAGCTTCGCGGGCGCAGTGATGACGACCACCTTGTCGAAACGAGTCTCGGCGCCCACCTCATAGAGCAGCGGCACTTCGGTCACGCAGACTCGAGGGGGAGTGGGCAAAGCGGCTAGCTGCTCACGCCAAGCGAGGTACTCGCGCGATACGAGCGGGTGCAGCAGCCCCTCCAGGAACTCGAGAGCCTCTCGATCCTTGAACACGTGAAGCGCGATTCGCTCACGATCCGGTGCTCCGTCCTCACCGAGAATCTCATCGCCGAGACGCTCGACGAGTGCTCCCTTGACGTCTGGATCGGCGGCGAGGAGGTGGTGGACGATCTCGTCGCTCGAGACGGTCGCGGCCCCATGGCGACGGAAGCTCTGCAGCGCCGAGCTCTTGCCGGCGCCGATGCCGCCGGTGATCGCAACCGCGATCGGAGGCGGCAACTGGCTAGCTGGGTTCTTCGTCGAGCTTGGGTTCTGCGTCGGCTTCGGACTGGTCGTCCGAGGATTCGACCGGCTCGCCGGCAGCTTCGACTTCGTCGACGGGCTCCGCGGAAGCCTCGGGCTCGATCTCGGCTCTGACATCAGCTGGGATCTCGGCCGGGATCTCCGGTTCGGCGTCTGCCTCAGGCTCGCTCTCGGACGTGGCATCAGCTGGGATCTCGGTAGAAATCTCCGGCTCCGCGTCTGCCTCGGGCTCGATCCCGATCTCCGGTGCGGCGACGGCCTCGGACTCGATCTCGACCCCCGCATCCTCGACCCAGGGGTCGCTCTCCGGCTCCTCGGCAGCCTCGGCCTCCTCGTCTGCCAACGCGGTCGTTCCACCACCCGCAGGGAACGCTTCCTCCGAGAGCACCAGGTTCGGCGTTTCGTGCACGGATTCCGCCCCGTCCGCGCGGGGCACGGGCTGGTCGCCTTCCTCGACGCGCTTCAGCGAGAGCGAGAGCCGGCGCCGATCGCCGTCGATCTCGAGGATGCGCACGTTCACGGCCTGCCCCTGGGCGACGACCTCGCGCGGGTTCTCGACGTGATGCGCGGCGAGCTCGGAGATGTGCACGAGGCCCTCGACGCCGGGAAGGATCTCGACGAATGCTCCGAACGTCACGACCTTCGCCACGCGGCCTTCGACGACGTCGTCCTCGCCGTAGGAGTCGAGCACCTGCTGCCAGGGATCGCTCTGCGTCTGCTTCAGCCCGAGTGAGATTCGCTGGCGGTCGCGGTCGATGTCGAGCACCTTGACCTCGACGGTCTGGCCGATATCGAGCACCTCCGACGGATGGTTGACGTGACTCCAGGAGAGCTCGGAGATGTGGATCAACCCGTCCATTCCGTCCAGGTCTACGAA
>JACCUU010000211.1 GCA_013811645.1 Actinomycetota bacterium
CGACACGAACACCGTCGCGCAGGCTCCGGCTCCGAGGGCGATGAGGAGCGCGAAGCGCGCGAGGCCGTGCGAAGCGGACGGAATGCCAGCGGGCCGGATTCCCGTCGGTGCTCGGCGAAGCTTCACCCTCTCACCGTCTTGCAGAAAGGTAGTACGACTTGGCCGCGGAGCCAAGCGCGCCCGAACATATCCTCCAGCCCGAGAGATCTACTTGCTGCTTTCGAGTCGCTCCTTCAACGCGGCATGACTTTTCAGAATCTCCGATCTTGCCTGCCTGCGGACGAGGAGCGGGACCAGCAGTTTCCCGATCCCGTGTCCCTCGAAGTCGATCGAGAACGTGAATCGGGTGCCCGCGCCGTCGGCCATGGGCTCGAGAGTGCCCTTCCCGATCGGCCTGACCGGACCGTCGATTCCTCGGAACGCGTAGCTCCGCGGAGGGTCCCAATCGGTCAATTCCGTGGTGAACGTCTGCTCCCGCTTTCCCATCCGGCGCGTAAGCGAGGCCTTCGAGCCGACGCGCATCGCTCCATCGTCCAGGCGGCGAGCACTCACGACCTGCTCCTGCCACTCGGTGAACCGCTCGAGGTCGGTCAGGTAGGTGAAGACGTCCTCGGGGCTTCGCGAGATCTCGACGGTGTGAACGATGGGTGCCATCTTGCCTCCTTGATGCAGGACCTGGACCAACGAGTATTACGCGCCCGCCACAGAGTCGTGGGGGTGCTGGCAAGGTGAGGGAACCGTGGAAATCGGCATATACACGTTCGCCGAGCTGCGCGGCGACTCCGAAGCGGGTGTGATCAGTCCAGAGCAAAGGCTGCGCAACCTGCTCGAGGAGATCGAGCTCGCCGATCAGGTCGGGCTCGATGTGTTCGGGGTCGGAGAGCATCATCGCCCGGACTTCGCGGTCTCGGCGCCGGCGGTCGTGCTCGCCGCGGCTGCAGCTCGGACGAGCCGCATTCGGCTGACGAGCGCCGTCACCGTCCTGAGCTCCGACGACCCCGTGCGCGTCTTTCAGGAGTTCTCCACGGTTGACCTGCTCTCGGGTGGCCGCGCCGAGATCATGGTCGGCCGAGGCTCGTTCATCGAGTCGTTTCCGCTCTTCGGCTACGCCCTGGACGACTACGACGAGCTGTTCGCCGAAAAGCTCGACCTGCTCCTCCGACTGCAGGAAGGTGAACGCGTCACCTGGTCGGGGAACCACCGTCCTGCTCTCGACGGAATCGGGGTGTATCCGCGACCGGTGCGGGATCCGTTGCCGATCTGGGTTGCCGTCGGAGGCACGCCGGCGTCGGCTGTCAGAGCCGGCAGGCTCGGACTTCCGATGGCCCTGGCAATCATCGGCGGCCAGCCGGAGCGGTTCACTCCTTTCGCCGAGCTGCACCGGGGAGCCGCACGGGAGGCGGGGCACGACGTCGTGCCCGCACTAAGCATCAACTCGCACGCCTACGTCGCCGAGTCCTCGCAGCGGGCGGCCGACGAGTTCTTCCCCTCCTACGCCGCGATGATGAACGCGATCGGCCGGGAGCGCGGGTGGTCACCGATGACGAGGCCGGGCTTTGACGCGCTCTGCTCGCCGCGCGGAGCGCTGGTGGTCGGCAGCCCGGAGGAAGTGATCGAGAAGATCCTCTTCCAGCTCGAGATCTTCGGACACGAGCGCTTCCTGGGCCAGATCAGCGTCGGCACCCTCCCGCATACGAACGCGCTGCGCTCGATCGAGCTTCTCGGAACCGAGGTCGCGCCTGCTGTCCGAATCGAGATCGCTCGCAGGGATGCGGCCTCCAAGCCCGCGCGTGCCGGGCGATCGTAGCGGGCGGCTACACTCGACCGACACAGGACGAATACCGAAGGCGCCGCCTGCGCCCTCCCTATCCGTTCATGGCAGGAGGAGCACGCATGGCGAGTACTGCAAGCAACAAACTGGTGGCTGCCCAGGACGACGTCGCCCACCGGGGTGCGCGGCGAACGGAGAATCGCCAGAAAGCCGCCGAGCTCGCGCCAACGACAGATGCTCAGGGTCTCGTCGAGTTCGCGTGCGAGTGCATGAGCGGCGACTGCGAGCGGACGGTTCGCGCGCCTCTCTACGTCTACCGCCGCTTGCTGGACTCGGACCAGTACCTCTTGCAGGCGGGGCACCACGCGTTCACGAGCTACCGGACGATCGTCCAGCTCGGACTCATGAGGATCGAGGAGCGCGCGTAGGAACGTTTAGTCGTCGGTCGACGTCGCGAGCGACTCGTCGCTCACGACTAGAGGCATACCGAACTCGTCGACCTGGACTAGAGGCATACCGAACTCGTCGACCTCGACCATCGGCTCGCCGCCCTCAGCGGCAGCCAGCTTCCTCGCTCGCTTCTTCTCCAGCTTTCGCTCGCGCTTCTCCTTGACGTTCCGCTCGCGCGTCAGCTTCGCCATCGTCTGCTGTCTCTTGGTGGCCATGGCAGTACCCTAGCCAATCAGCGCAAGATCCGAATCCGCTCGCGCGGATTCCGATCGCGCGGAAATCCCTGAAGCGCAAGATCGCGCGGAAATCCCTGAAGGCCGCCGCTTCGCGACGGCTGCGCGACTCACCCTGCGCAGGGCGTAGTGCGGCGTCCGAGGAAGCGAAGCGCACCGCGGCAGAGCCCGACCGCCGCGCGCTGCTGATACGCCGCGGTCGCCAGCAGCCGGTCGTCCGTGCGGTTCGTCATGAACCCCATCTCGACGAGGATTACCGGCACGTCGGCCCAGTTGAAGCCGGTGAAGTCGCTTCGCTCCTGCAGGCCGCGGTCCGGGAAGCCGAGCGCCCGCACCATGTCGGCCTGGACGGTCTTCGCCGCACGCTTGCTGGCCGCGTACACGTCATCCGTCCACCCGGATCTGAGTGCCGGATACAGGGTGTGCGAGCCTCGAGCGGTCGGATCGGTCGAGCCGTCCGCGTGGATCCGCAGGAAGAGCCCCGCCTGCGCCCGATTGGCGATGCGGGCACGGGCGATGTTGCCCATGCTCGTCCCCGACGTCCTGGTTCGCGTCAGGACGACGCGCACGCCCGCACGCTCGAGCAGCGGCCGAAGCCGAGCGGCGACGCGCATGTTCAGCTCGGCCTCGGTGAGCCCGGAGACGACTCCGCGCGTCCCGCCACCGTCCTTGATCTTGCGCGTGCTCGAGCCCGGCCCGATCGGCTCGATCTCCGAATTCCCGCGCTCGTCGTGGCCGGCGTCGATCACCACCACCGGGGCACGTGCCGCCTCGGCGGTCGGAAGCAGCACGAGGATCGCAGCCAACGCGACGGCGAAGCGGAACATGGTCAGAGAACGACGAACGAGACGGCGACGAACTGAGACACCGCCGCCGCGAGCACGAGGACGTGGAAGACCTCGTGGAAGCCGAAGGTCGCCGGGAACGGATCCGGCCAGTGCGTCGCGTAGGCGATCGCCCCGAGCGTGTACAACACCCCGCCGACCGCCACGAGCACGGCGGACGCGACGTCGAGCTGCGTGAAGAACTGCGGCGCGGCGACCACGCCGACCCAGCCCACCAGCAGGTACACGGGTGCGATCACCCACTTCGGCGCGTCGATCCAGCTGACATTGAGCAGGATTCCGAGCGCCGCTCCCGCCCACACGCACGCGAGCACGACCGCGGGAAGGACGCCGGAGAACGCGAGCAGCGCAAACGGGGTGTAGGTGCCGGCGATGAAGAGGAAGATCATCGAGTGGTCGACGCGGCGCGCCCAAGCCCGAGCGCGAGCGGACCGCCACGGAACCCGGTGGTACAGGGCACTCGCGCCGAACATCGCCGCGAGTGCGGCGGCGTACACGGCCACCGCGAAGCGTGCGCGCGCTCCCTCGGCGAGGGCGACGAGCGTTGCTCCGCCCGCGACCGCCGCGAAGAAGGCGTACTGGTGAAAGAGGCCCCGGAGACGAGGTGGGCTCGGAAGCTCCATACGGGAAGTGTGCCCGCTGGCGCGGCGGGAGGCTCTAGCGCGCCCGTCTGACGAGACGGCGAAGCTCGCTCGGCGGGCCGAGCCGCTTGGCCGGGCGAGCGTCCGAGGCCCGCAGCTCGAGCGCGAAGCGATACGTCCGCCCGGGGTCGTAGATCGGGCACTGGTCGGTCCGGCAAGGCGTCATGGAGAGCTTGCGAACCCGCTCACCGTCGGCGTTGAAGAAAGCGATGGTCAGAGGGACGAGCGTGTCCTTCATCCAGAAGCCACCGGTTGTCGGCCCAGGGAAGACGAAGAGCATGCCGTCCGCCGGAGCTTTGCGGCGGTTCATCAGCCCGACCGAGCGCGCGTCCGAGTTGAGTGCGAGCTCGGGTCGTAGAACGTTCCCGTCGAGCGTGAGCTTGGCGATCGTCGAGCCAACGCCGGTGGCTCTTCCGGCCGAGCCCGCCGCAAGTGCCAAGACGGCCGCTGCGATCAGGAGCACACGCACTGCTTACTCCACCACGGTCACGGAGACGCGGTGCACCGCGTTGTTCACGTAGCCGCCGAGGTTCCACGGCGGCTCCAGCGGCTGCACGTTTCCGGCGTCGTCACGCGCCCGGCAGCAGAGCTCGTACTCGCCCGGCTCGGCGTTCCAGGCGAAGCGCCAGCCGCGCCAGGCCCAGCGTCCGCCCGAGCGCTGCACGAGCTCTGCCCCGGCCCAGGTCTGGCCACCGTCGACCGAGACCTCGACACCGTCGATCTCCGCTTCACCCGACCACGCGCGCCCTTCGAGCATGCATTCGCCGGCAGAGACGATGCGCGCGCGGCTCAGATACTCGGGGATGCCCGGAGGCGCCATCAGCGCGCGCACCTGGATCCACGAGACGGGCTCGCCGACCTCGTCCTCCTGCTGCCGCAGCCGGTAGCTGCGCCGCTGGTAGTACCCGTCGAAGGGGGTGTCGAGCGCAGTGATGCGTGCCAGCCACTTGACGCTCGTCATCCCGTACCAGCCCGGGACGAGCAGCCTCAGCGGGAATCCGTGCTGCGGCGGGAGAGGAACGTCGTTCACCTCGTAGGCGAGGAGCACGTCGTCACGACGCGCCTCCGAGAGCGAGAGGCTTCGGGCGTAGAACTGCTCTTCCCCGCCCTCGACGCCGCGATCGAGCCCCTCGAAGAGCACTTCGACGGCGTCGTCGCGCAAGCCGGCCTCCTCGAGCAGCGGCGCGAGCGCGACTCCCTTCCAGCGCGCATTTCCCACCGCCTCCAGGAGCCAGGGCTGACTGACGACACGCGGCTCGATGTGCACCCGACCGTTTCCGGCGCACTCCATCGTCGAGACGACTTCGAGCGAGGGTCTCGAGCGCAAATCCTCGAGCGAGAGCGACAGCGGCTTCTCGACCAGCCCGTCGATCTCGAGCGTCCACGTCTCCGGATCGACCACCGGGATGTCGTAGTGGATCAGGAGGTAGTGCAGCCCGACCGGCGTGACGTCGAAACGGAGCGCCTCCAGCGGCATCCCGTGGTTACGTGCAGCGAGCTGGAGCTCCTCGACGCTGATTCCTTCGCTCACGGCAACAAAGGTACTACCGCGGGTCAGTCCTCGACAGCGCCGGCGACCGCTTCGTCGATCGCAGCCAGGGTGGCGGCGTCCAGCTCGATCCCCGAGGCGGCGACGTTCTCGTCGACTTGCGAAGGACGACTCGCGCCGACGATCGCGGACGCGACGTTCGGCTCGCGCAGCACCCAGGCGAGCGCGAGCTGCGACATCGTGATCCCGAGACTGCTCGCGATCGGTCGCAACCGCTGCACCGATTCCAGGACCTCGTCCCTGAGAAAGCGGTTCATCGCCCAGCCCATCTCGTCGGATGCAGCACGCGAGTCCTCGGGAACCGCGTCTCCCGGGTGGTACTTCCCACTCAACACGCCCTGGGCGAGCGGTGACCAGACGATCTGCGAGATCCCGGTCTCGGTTGAGAGCGCGACGACTCCCGTCTCGACCTTTGCGCGAGAGGATCGAGTACTGCGGCTGGCTCGAGACGAAACGCTCGACACCGGGTATCTCCTGCGCCGCGCGGATCTGCTCGGGTGTCCACTCGCTGAACCCGAGGTAACGGGCCTTGCCCTCGCGGACGACCTCGGTGAGCGCGTGCATGGTTTCCTCGAGCGGCGTCTCGAGGTCGTACCGATGGCACTGGTAGAGATCGACGTAGTCGGTGCGGAGCCGCTCGAGCGAGGCGTCGATCTGCTTGCGAACCTGCGCCGCCGAGAGACCGCGATCCGCGTCCGACATCGGGAAGTAGAGCTTGGTGGCGAGCACGTAGGACGAGCGCTCGCGCTCCGCCAGTGCGTCTCCGAAAAACTCCTCGGCGGCACCGCGCCCGTACACGTTGGCGGTATCCACGAAGTTGATCCCGAGCTCAAAGGCGCGGTCGAGACACGCGCGTGAGGTCCTCGTCTCGACCCCGACGCCGTACGTGAGCCACGAGCCGAGGCTGATCTCCGAGATCGTAAGGTCGCTCGCTCCGAGTCGCCGGTACTGCACGGTCTGGTTGTAGCGGAGGGTGGAACCCAGCCGTCGCAGGCACTAGCCATAGGATCGCCGCGTGGAGACCAGGGAGCTCGGGCGAAGCGGGATCGGGGTTTCTCGCATCATCCTCGGCTGCGGGAACTTCGGAGGCGTGGGATCGTCGCCCGCGTTCTTCGGGCAGGGCATCCGAAAGGACGAGGCGTTTCGGATCATGGATGCCGCCTGGGAGCTCGGAATAACCACCTTCGACACCGCCGACGCGTACGGAGGAGGGCGGAGCGAGCGCTTCATCGGCGAATGGCTTGCGACGAAGGACGGCTCGGTGCGAGACACGATCGTGATCGAGACCAAGACCTTCAACCCGAACGAGGTGGGCGGCGACCATGGGCTCGCCGCTGCTCGCATCCTCCGGCAGATCGACGTCAGCCTGGGGCGGCTCGGATTGGAGCGGATCGCGCTCTACCTCGCCCACGACTTCGACCCGGACGTGCCCCAGAAGGAAACCCTGCATGCGTTCGACGAGCTGGTTCGCGCAGGGAAGGTGGGCGCAGTCGGGGCCTCCAACTTCACGGGTGGGCAGCTGTCCGAGGCGCTCGCAGTCTCCGAGCGGGAAGGCTTCACGCGCTACGAGTGGGTACAGAGCTCGCTGTCGCTCCTCGACCTGGACGAAGAACACGGCGTGCTACCGATCTGTCGAGAGCACGGGCTCGGCTTCGAGGCCTACGGCCCGCTCGCCGGCGGGTGGCTCACCGGGAAGTACCGTCGCGGAGGTTCGTATCCGGAAGGATCGCGGATGACGCAACGCCCGGAGTCGTACGAGCGGTACGAGAACGATCGCGCGTACGACGCGCTCGAAGCCTTTGAGCGGGAAGCGCTCGGGCGCGGGGTCTCGATGGCGGGTCTCGCGACCGCGTGGCTCATGGGCGAGCCCGACGTGACGGCCGTTCTGGTGGGTCCGACGCGGGCCGAGCACCTCGTGCCCGTCCGCGAGGCGGTCGCGCTCGAGCTCACTTCGGCAGAACGGGCTCATCTGCGAGGCTTGTTCGAGTGAGTGTTCTCGTTCTGTCCGACCATGACGTGCGGCGCCTGCTCGACATGGAGTCGTGCGTCGAGGCCATGGAGGAGGTTCTTGCGTCACTCGCGCGAGGCGAGCTCTTTCAGCCGCTTCGCTCCGTCGCCCGGCCGCCCGGCGCAGCCGGCTTGCTGGGGCTCATGCCGGCCCACCGCGGCGGCGAGTCGCCTGCATACGCGCTGAAGGAGATCGTCGTGACGCCCGACAATCCCACGCGCGGGCTCGATGCGCACCAGGGCGCCGTCCTGCTCCATGACGGCGAGACAGGGCAGCTCGTCGCCGTGCTGAACGCGTCGCCGGTGACCGAGATCCGGACGGCTGCGGTCTCGGCGGTCGCAACCCGTGCGCTCGCCCGTGCCGACGCCCGACGGGTCGCGATCCTCGGCGCCGGGGTGCAGGCGAGGGCACACGCCCACGCGATGCGAGCAGTCCTGGACGACCCCGAGATCCGGATCTGGGCGCGGAACCTCGACGCTGCGGAGCAGCTCGCGATCGAGGTCGAAGCGGTCGTGTCGCCATCTCCCGACGCGGCGCTCTTCGGCGCAGAGGTCGTGTGCACCACGACCAGCGCGCGCGAGCCCGTCGTCGAGCACCGCTGGCTTGCCTCGGGCGCGCACGTGAACGCCGTCGGCTCGAGCATTCCGAAAGCGCGGGAGCTCGAGACCGAGACGGTGGCGGCGAGCTCGCTCTTCGTCGACAGGCGGGAGTCGACCCTGAACGAGTCCGGCGACTACCTCATGGCCCAAGCCGAGGGCGCCATCGGGGCCGACCACATCAAGGCCGAGCTCGGCGAAGTGCTCGTCGGGACGCACCCAGGGCGCGAGCACGAAGATGAGCTGACGCTGTTCAAGTCGCTCGGAATTGCAGTCGAGGACCTGGCCGCAGCAGAGCTCGTCGTTCGCCGGGCGCGGGAGCAGGGCGTCGGCAGCGAGGTCGAGTTCTGATCCCGCTCGAGGACATCGAGCGCGCGCGAGTCCGGATCGCGAACACCGTCGTCCGGACGCCCCTCGTCCGCCTGCACGTGGACGACGCCCCGGCGGAGATCTGGCTCAAGCTCGAGAGCCTGCAGCCGATCGGCTCTTTCAAGTTGCGCGGCGCGGCCAACGCGATCCTGAGCGCTCCCCGCGCCGAGCTCGCCGAAGGCGTCGTCACGACCAGCACCGGCAACATGGCGCAGGGCGTTGCCTGGATGGCGCGCGCGCTCGGCATTCCCGCCACGATCGTCGTTCCCGACAACGCGTCCGCGGCGAAGCTCGCGGCCGTCGAGCGCTTGGGCGGCCGCGTGGTGCGCGTGCCTTGGGAGACGTGGTGGTCCGCAATCGAGGCCGACCGCGACCACGCCCTCGTCGCGCTGGAGGGCGTCGACGGCTACTTCGTCCACCCCGTTCGCGACCCGCCGGTCATGGCGGGGAACGGCACCATCGGCCTCGAGCTCGCCGAGCAGCTCGAGGACATCGACGCAGTGCTGATCCCCTGGGGCGGAGGTGGGCTGACGACGGGAGTAGCGAGCGCGCTCAAGGCTGTCTCGCCCAATACCAAGGTCTACGCGTGCGAGCCTGACACCGGCGCTCCGGTCGCCGCGGCGATCGGCAACGACGGCGTCCCCACCCCGGTCGAGTTCGCGCAGTCCTTCGTGGACGGGGCCGGATCGGGATCGCTCCTATCCGACATGTGGGAGTTGGCGCGGCCCCTCGTGACCGACGCGTTTCCGATCTCGCTCGAGGCGGTCGCCGCCACCGTGAAGCTGCTCGTCGAGCGCGGGCGAATCGTCGCCGAGGGTGCGGCGGCGCTACCGGTGGCGGCCGCGCTCGCCGGGGCGGCCGGCGAGGGCCGGGTGGTGTGCATCGTCTCGGGTGGGAACATCGACCCGCACCGGCTGGCCGAGATCCTCGCCGGAAGGATCCCCGACTGAGTCCGCTCAGCGGGTCCGGCGCACGATCGGGCTCCACCGGTTCATGACGTGAGGATCGTCTCGCCGGAGGAGGCACGCCGGATTGCCGTCCGCGCGCAGCTTCTCGACGGCACGGCAAAGAGCGTTCTCGACACCGTCCGTCAGCTCGGGTTCCTTCAGATCGATCCCATCTCGAGCGTTGCGCCGCCGCAGTACCTCGTTCCCTGGAGCCGGCTCGGGCCCTACGACCGCGCTGAGCTCGACCGGCTCCTCTGGAAGCAGAAGAAGCTCTTCGAGTGGAACGCGTACATCTGGCCGATCGAGGATCTGCATTTGGTGCGAGCTCGGATGCGCCGCCGCAGGGGCAAGTACACGTTCGAGCGGCGCTCCACCGAGTTCCTGCAGACGAATGCCCGCTTCAAGCGCTACGTCCTGCGCGAGCTCGAGCGGAACGGGCCGATGCTCTCACGCGAGCTGGAGGATCACTCGCGCGAGAAGCGCGAGTCACACGGTTGGTACGGCAATCGGAACGTCGGCATCATGCTCGAGATCCTGCACGGACGCGGCGTCGTCGCGATCGTGGGCCGGAGCGGCGGTCAGCGACTCTGGGATCTCGCCGAGCGCTGGTATCCCGAAACCGAGACCGTCTCTCTCCGAGAGGCCGAGCGGGCGATCGCCGAGAAGCGGTTCCGAGCGCTCGGGGTGCGGCTGACGCCCGCCGGCTGGGAAGCGCACCCGAGCGCATCCGACGGCCCCGTCCCCGATCGCGTCACGCTCCTCTCCCCGTTCGACCGACTGATCCACGACCGCGACCGCGCCGAGGCGCTGTTCGATTTTCGCTACCGGCTGGAGATGTACGTGCCCAAAGCGAAGCGTGAGTACGGCTATTACGTGCTCCCGATCCTCGTCGGCGACCGGCTGGTCGGCCGCGTCGAGCCGCTCCACGACCGCAAGACCGGCACGCTTCGAGTGCTCGGAGCGTGGGGCGACACATCACGGCTGGACGAGGC
>JACCUU010000285.1 GCA_013811645.1 Actinomycetota bacterium
CCCCGCGCCGCTCGGAGAGGAGCAGCGCCAGCGTGCGCAAGATCTCCCCGCGCTCGACCGGGGTGCGTTCCGCCCACGCCGGCTGCGCTGCTCGCGCAGCAGCCACCGCTGCGTCGACATCCTGAGCATTGGAGCGCGCCAACTGGCAGAGGTGCATGGCATCGGCCGGGCGAAGCTTCTCGAGCCACTGTCCCGACTCGGCCGGTGCACGGCCGCCAGCTATCAGATTCGGAATCTCTTCTCGAATCACCTCAGGCGAGCGTACCGCCCGCCGCCTGTGGACGAGCTGGCACACATTCGGCGTGATTCCAGGCGTCCGTTCAGGACATGCCCAGGGTCAGACCCCTCGTTGCAGCTGGCACGTTCACCAGGCCGACCAGCCTCCGTCGACGACCACGTTCGAGCCCGTGACGTACGACGACGCGTCGGAAGCGAGAAAGACCAGAGCGCCCAGCGCCTCGTCCGCCTGCAGCATCCGGCCCATGGGGACTCGTGCGGAGTAGGCCTCGAGGAACTCTGGCGCCTGGTCGTTCCACACGCCGGCGAGTGTCAACGTGTTCACTCGCACGCCCGCGCCGGCCCAGTACGTCGCGAGGTAGCGCGTGAGGTTGAGGACCGCGGACTTGGACACCGAGTAGGCGACCGGCTTCACGAACGTCTCGCCGCGCTCGCGGCGGAATGCGTAGAGATCCTGGACCGGGGAGAGGAGCCCGTAGATCGAGGAGACGTTGACGATCGAGCCGCGCCCTTCGCGCGCCATTGCGCCCCCGATCACCTGGCAGCAGAGGAACGCGCCCTTCACGTTGACGTCGAGAACCGCGTCGAACGACGCCTCCGGGTACGTCTCGAACGGCCCCACCTCCTCGGCGGGCGCATCCGGAGGAGAGTCGAGCCCGGCGTTGTTGACGAGCAGGTGCGGTGACCCCCACTCGGCCTCGATCGCCTCGAGCGCGTCCTCGATCGCAGCGCGATCGGTGATGTCGCATTCAAGAGCACGAACTCCGTCGCGCAGGTCACCCGTCGTGACATCGAGGCTCGCGACGCGCATCCCACGCTCGGCGAGCCCGGCCGTGTAGACGGCGCCGAGCTGGCCCGACCCGCCGGTGACGACGGCGACGCGCCCGGAGAGATCGAAGAGCGGGTCAGGTGTCACGCCTGGCGCGAGCCGCGCGCGGCGAGCTCTTCCACGAGCTCGACGTCGTCGAGCGTGACGCTCTGTTCGAGGGAGAGCGCTCGCAGGAGACGCTTCCCGAGCAACCGGTCGCGCTCGTAAGGTGGAAGCCCGCCGTCGGCGGGCGAGCGGGCGGCGAGATCTCCGGCCGCGAGCCGGTGGCCGGCCGGAAGGTCACGCGCGGCGACGAGCTTCTTTCCCATCTTCTCGAGTGGCCGCTCCTCGCTCGGCAGCGGGCGCTTCACTCCATCCCCGAGCGCCCCGGGCACCCGGTGGAGGTCACGCACGAGCCGGCGCATGCCTTCAGGCATCAACGAGTAAGCGTGGTCGGATCCCTTCCAGGCGTGGTTCAGGGTGAAGTGCTTCTCGATCACCCGCGCGCCGAGCATGTACGCGACGAGCGCCATGGCGATCCCGTTCTGGTGGTCGGAAAGACCGACGACGACGTCCGGGAAGCGCTCCCGGTACGTTTCGATCACGCGCAGCTGGAGCTCGTCCGTCTCGCACGGGTAGGCCGCTGTGCACTGCATGAGGCAGAGCTGCGGGTTGACCGGGAGAACGGTGTCGAGCGCACGCTCGACGTCCTCGATCGTGCCTCCACCGGTCGAGAGGAAGATCGGCTTGCCGAGCGCTGCCACATGCCGGAGCAACGGGGTGTTGCCGAGGTCTGCCGACGCGATCTTGAACGCGGGCACGTCGAGCTCGGCGAGGAGATTCGCGCTCGGCTCGTCGAAGACGGTGCCGAAGAGCACCACGCCCTCCTCCCGCGAGAACTCGCGGAGCTCGAGCCATGCCGAGGCGTCCAGCTCGAGCGCCTCGCGATGCTCGCCGTACGTCGCGCCGAAGGAGTGCTCGTTGTCGTAGGGGGAGTCGTACAGGGCACGGGTGTAGAGCGAGCGGTTCTCGCGCTTCTGGAGCTTGACTGCGTCGACCCCGCACTCCTTCGCGGCGTGGATCAGCGCCTTCGCCTTCTCGACGTCTCCCTGGTGGTTGTGCCCGACCTCGGCGACGACGTAGACCGGCTCGTCGTCGGCAATGCGTCTTCCGTTCACGAAGAGCTCGGGCACGGCCATGATCGTACTCAGCCCTCCTGCTCGAGGGTCGGGTCGAGATCGACGGTCCGTGCCTCTCGGATGACCTCCTCGCCCACCTCGCGCGAGGGGATGTCGTCGACGGCCACTCGGACCCTCCCGCAGCCGTCTCGCGAGATCTCGGTGCCCTGAAACCCGACCGCGAGCGCCCGGTCGCGCAACTCCAGTGCCTCGAGCTCGGAATCGCGATACCCGAAGACGACCCGGTACTCGCCTTCGCCCGTCGGAGCCAGAACGCAGTCGGCTCTCGTCGGAAACGCCGGTGGGCCTGAGAACACGAGCACGAGGAGCGGGTAACCGAGGGCGGCCACCGCCACGACGAGCCAGGCGCTGACGCGCGGCACGTCAGCCGGCCTCCGGGCGGCGGGGCGGGTCGGCGCCGCGCCAGGCCGCGTCGAGGAGCAACGGGACGAGTGCCGCGGACAGGACGATCAGGCTTGCGCTCAGGCGGACGACCGGGTTGATGGCCTCGTCCTGCTCGATCGGGACCTCGAGCTCGACGAAGGACCAGATCCCCCAGGTGAAACCGGCGAGCGCGAACGCGTAGACCAGCATCGCGTACACGGGCAGAACTCGTGCGCCGCCGATGAACGCGAGCACGACGGCGACGATGACCAGAGGCAGCACCACCGTCCAGAGATCCGTGGAGAACGCCGACGTGAGCACGGACTGGAAGGAGGGCCACGCACGATCCAGGTTCTCCAGGAGCCCGGTGCCGCCGCTACTGGGGAACTCACCCGTCAGATCGTGCGACACGTACCAGGCCCGCCACGGCAGTGCGAGGGCGAGCGCGCACGCCGAGGCGAGCCCGAGGCGTGGCCAGGCGGTACGCCAGTCCCGCCACGACGCGACGAGCGCGGCGGCGACCACGCACGCGGCCAACAGCTGTCCTTCGCGCTTCGTCAGCATGACCGCGCCCAGGAAGAGCGTCGCGCCGGCAAGCTGCCACGGCCGTCGCTCGAGGAGCCAGAGCACGACGAGCAGCGCCGCCAGCGCGAACAGGTAGTCGAGCGTGAAGTCCGCCTGGGGCTCGAGCGTTCGGCCGACGACACGAGGGCTGACGAGCGCGAGGAGGGCGAACGTCCACAGCAGAACGGGTGGGACGCGCGTCGCCAGGAGCCCCGCGACGGCCGCGACGAAGCCGGCGAGGAAGAACCAGAACTGCACATGGAGAGTGACGACGTCGGGCGACCCCATGAAGTGGAAGGCCGACGCTTCGAGCGTCGGAACGAGCGGTGGGTACGTCGCGTTCGGCAGCTCGCTGAAGAACTGCTCGTCGAGACCCCCGAAGAAGTAGATCGCCTTCGCTTTCGGCACCCAGAACGACCACGCGTCGAACGCGTAGAGGCCGGACAGCCGGGCGGCGCGAAAGAGGGCTTCCAGGTAGACGACGACCAGCACCGCGAGCGCTGCGCCTGCGAGCCCCACGCGTCGCGGTCCGGTTCCGAGTACCGGTCGCGGGCGGCCCAGGCGGTGTGCGACGGCGGCTCCTGCGCCCGCGAGCGCCATGCCCGTGAGCAGGATCGTCGCGAGCGAGAACTGAATTCCGGCCACCAGCACGAGCGTGAGCGCGACTCCGAGCCCTGCGATACCGAGCATGTACGCGAGCCCGGCGAGGCGGGCGAGCTCCCACCACGAGCGCCATCCGCGCAGCCCCCAGAGCAATCCGGCGCCGACAGCGAGGGCGAAGAGATTGAGGGCAGCAAGCCCGAGGAGCGACCGTACGGTCATCCTGCGAGCCGTCCGACGAAGATCCCGGCCTCATCCTCGAGGAAGACCTCGAACCCGTCTCCGAGCTCCGACCGGTCGCAGCCGTAGCAGATGATCCATCGGGCTTCGGGCGACGGGCGACGGGGCATCAGGAAGTACCGGGCGTATTGGTCGATGAACGGAGCGGTCAGCTCGGTCGCGCCGTCGACACCTGGACCGGCGATCACCCGGTACGTCTCGTCCTCCGGGATCAGCGCGCGCGCCTCGTAGAGCGGCCGATTGCCCACCACGACGGCATTTCCACCTGCGAACTCGCGATCGTCGTAGTTCTGGGCGGCGTTGGTGCGCGCGGTGTCCCCGAGGCGGTCGACCGCCTTCACGAAGTAGACGAGCCCGAAGCCGAG
>JACCUU010000304.1 GCA_013811645.1 Actinomycetota bacterium
CGTCGTCCTCGAGTCGCGCGTTCAGCTCCGGGAACGCGGCCAGCGACTCCGCCACCGCTTTGACCACGGTCGCGAGCAGCCGCTCGCGTTCGACGTGCTCGAAGTCACACTCCTCCACCCAGGTGACCGCCGGGATCTCCCGGTGCGCGCGGGTCATGTGCTTGGCGACAAGCCTGCGAACTCCGCGCAGCGGCTCGCGTCGCCCTTCGGTCGCGTCCGCCCCACCAGCAGCCGCGCGCACGTCGTCCTCCGTGATTCGTCCACCTGCCCCTGTGGCCGAGACAGCCGCCAGGTCGACGCCGAGCTCCGTCGCGACCTTTCGGACGAGCGGCGTCGCCTGAACACGCGTTGAGTCCGAAGTCGCTGCGCCTCGAGCCGGTCGAGAAACCATGTCACTTGCGGCCTTCGGGGCAGGCTCGTCGATGGACTCTGCCGGCTCGCCGATCACGACGAGCACTGTGCCCACCGGGGCGACCTCTCCCTCGGGTACGTAGATCCTGAGCACGGTCCCGGCGTACGGGGACGGAATCTCGACCGTCGCCTTGTCCGTCTGGATCTCCACGAGCGGCTCGTCCTCGGCGATGGTCTGCCCCTCCGCGACCAGCCAGCGCGCGACCTCTCCCTCCGTCAGGCCCTCGCCGAGATCCGGCAGCTTGAATGCGCTCGCCATCGCTCCCCGATTCTCGTCTATCCGGCAAGCCGCGCGCGCCGGCGTTGCAAGAGCATGACCAACGCGGCTAGGGCCGACATCGCGATCAGGAGCGGAGGGGCGAGGAAGCCCACCGCCGTCGAGAAATGCACGCCTGTGCAGTCCTCGCCGCAGTCGAAGAAGCCGTCCGCATCTCGATAGTCGGAGGAGATTGCCGCGAAGTCGAGCACCCACACACAGGCCGCGGCGACGAACAGGACGACGGAGGCCGCCCCGAGGCGCCCTCGCGCCCAGGCGCCCGCCAACAAGCCGCAGACGAGCACGAAGAGCGCCCCGAGCGCCAGGTACACGAGCCAGGCATCCCTCACAGCACAGGCTCGCCACTGGCGTCGAAGGCGTCCACGGGTGTCGACCCGGCAGGCGAGCCCACGAATCCGTCCCGGAAGAGGCTGAAGACGATCACGTCGCGCGGCACACCGTCTTCGTCGGGCGGGAGCCGTCGCCGCAAGATCCCCTCCTCGACGAAGCCGAGCTTCCGAGGGATCGCCAGGCTCGCCTCGTTCGCCGGATCGACGCGGATCTCGACCCGGTCGACGTCACAATGCTCGAAGGCGACCCGGGTCAACGCAGCGCTCGACTCGGTCGCCAACCCCTGGCCGACGTGACTCGACCTGATCCAGTAGCCGATCTCGAGCGCGTCGGCACTCCGGCGCTTGTGCAACCCGGTGCCGCCCAAAGCCTCGCGCTCGTCGAGGTCGAAGATCCCCATGATGAAATCTGTCCCCAGGTCGAACGCCCCACGGAACCTGCGGAGCAATGCGACCTTCTCGGAGAGCTCCTGCGGCTCGGCGCGCGCCCAGGGCATCCAGGGCCGCAGCTCCTCCAGGCTCGAGTCGATGGCTTCCTTGAGACGTGGCGCGTCCCGAGGCTCCCAGCAGCGAATCACGAGCCGCTCGGACACGATCCGATACGGCGGATCGCTCACTTATCCGACCTCGTCCTCACGGGCGTCGAGACTAGCGGGGAGTTCCAATCCAGGCATTCGCTGGGACTATCAGCACGCGTAGTCCACCGTCGACCCGCCACAGGGAGACCGCCTGCTCGTCCCCCGTGAGCGCAGGAGCGACGGAGGCGGGTACGTAGCCGAGCTGAAGCGTCCTCGCCTCGTTGCAGATGGCGACCGCATTCGCATCGTGGGGGTTCTCGGGCTCGGGCACGAGTGCCAGCCGCCGTCCCGGGTCGAAGGACGGATTGTCGAGCACCTCCTGCCTGTAGGAGACGCCCGCGACGGGAACAATGCGGATCCGGGGATCCTCCCAGCGCACTGGCGCCTCGGTCTCGGCATCGCGGAGGTGGTAACCGCGCTCTCCGCGTTCGAGCCACAGGCGGAGCCGATCCGCCACGGCGACTCAGATGCTTAGCAGCCGCCGTACGGCGTCTCGGACGCGCTCGACCGACGGCATGTAGGCGTCCTCGATCTGCCAGTACGGATACGGCACGTCGTAGCCCGTCACCCGCAGCACCGGCCCGCGCAGGTCGAAGATCGCCTTCTCGGCGAGCACCGCCGCGACCTCCGCTGCGAAGCCGCACACCCGCGGAGCCTCCTGCACGACGACGGCCCGCCCGGTCTTGCCCACGGAGGCGAGCAGCGAGTCCTCGTCGAGCGGCTTCAGGCTCCGCAGGTCGAGCACCTCGCACGACGCCTCGTCCTCGAGCGCCTCCGCTGCTCGTTCCGCGAGCGGAACCATCGCGCCGTAGGCGACCAGGGTGACATCCGAGCCTTCGCGCGCGACCCGGGCCTCACCGAGCGGGACGACGTGCTCGCCCTCTGGGACCTCCCCCCGCGCGGTGCGGTAGATCAGCTTCGGCTCGAAGATCACGACCGGGTCGGGATCGCGAATCGCCGCTGCGAGCAGGCCCTTCGCATCCGCAGGGGTGGACGGGATCGCGACCTTCACGCCCGGCGTGTGCACGTAGTACGTCTCCGGAGAGTCGTCGTGCAGCTCGGGCGCGCGCACTCCGCCCCCGTAGGGCATGCGGATGACGAGCGGAAACGACATCTTCCCTCTCGTGCGCCAGCGATATCTCCCGACGTGGTTGATCAGCTGGTCGAGCGCCGGGTAGCTGAAGGCGTCGTACTGCATCTCGCAGACAGGACGCCAACCGGCCATGCAGAGCCCGACAGCGGTTCCGAGGATTCCGGCCTCCGCAAGCGGTGTGTCCACGCAGCGGTCGGCGCCGAACCGCTCCCGAAGGCCGGCGGTCGCTCGGAAGACTCCACCGAGCCGCCCGACGTCCTCGCCCATCACGAGCACCGTCGGATCCCGCTCGAGCTCGACGTGGAGCGCGTCGTTGACCGCCTCCACCAGAAAGCGCTCACTCACCCAGGACTCTCCTGAGCTCGGCGAGGTCGTCCGCGAGAGCCGGCGGTGGATTGGCGTACGCGTGCTCGAAGACGAGACCAGGGTCCGCCGGCGGTTCGGCCTCCGCCTCGACAATCCCGGTGCGCATCAGCTCGAGCGCTTCCTGCTTGATCTCCTCCACGCGAGCCTCTGTGAGGACTCCCGCGCGTAGAAGATAGCGCTCGAAGCGCCCGACGCACTCGTTCTCCTTTTCCACTTCCACCCGTTCCAAATCGATGTAGATCGACGGATCGTCCGCGGTCGCGTGAGGTGCCGCGCGATACGTCACGGCTTCGATGAAAGTCGGCCCCTCGCCGGCCCGCGCCCGCGCGACCGCCTCCCGCGTGGCCTGGTAGACAGCGAGGACGTCGCCGCCGTCGACCCGGATCCCCGGCATCCCGTACCCGATCGCCTTGTCGGCCAGCGTCGGAGCGGCGGTCTGCGCGGAGAGCGGAGTCGAGATCGCCCAGTGGTTGTTGTTGCAGAAGAGGACGACCGGCGCCTTCATGACCCCGGCAAAGGTCGCGCCCTCGTGAAACGACCCCTCCGAGGTCGCGCCGTCGCCGAAGAAGGTGAGGGCGACTCGATCCTCGCCCTTGAGAGCGGATCCCCAGGCGAACCCGACCGCATGGGGAATCTGCGTCGCGATCGGGACGCAGATCGACGCCACGTTGAACTCCGCGGGATTCCACCATCCGGAGGGGTGCCCTCGCCACCAGGAGAGGACGGTCGACACCGGCATCCCGCGCAGGAGCCCGATCGCCGACTCGCGGTACGCCGGGAAGATCCAGTCGCGCTCCTCGAGCGCGAACACCCCGCCGGCCTGCATCGCCTCGTGGTTCCAGAAGATCGCGTACGTCCCGATCCGCCCCTGCCGGTGATACACGACCGAGCGCTCGTCATATGTCCGCAGGAGCACGAGATTGCGGTAGAGAGCGAGCAGCTCATCGGGGCCGAGGCCCTCGACTTCGCCGTCGGGGAACGACTCGCCGTCGCCGATGACGCGGCGCAAGCCCCCTTCCGCCGGCAGCACCTGGCTCATTCGGGTCTCAGTGTATTTGGAACCGGGCTTCGCGAAGAGCCTCAGCGGATCGCGAGCGCCTTCGCCGGCACAGGATCGCGGCCCGCGAAGTCGTCTGCGGCCCTACGGCGCGAGCACGGTCACGGCATCGCGCTCGGCCTCGAAGACCGCGTGCTCGACGTCGCCCAGGTCCTCCCCGTCCGCTTGCAGCGGAAGCGGACGGTCGCACACGATTTCGATCCGATTGGCGTCGTGCAGGAAGACGAGGTCGCGAGCCGTCGCGCGATCGCTCCGACCGACGGCGTAGCGGGCGATGCGTGGAATGTCTCGTGCACGCACGGAGACCGGCGCGACAAGATCGAGACCGCCTTCGAAGGTCGCGGTCGGGGACGCGTGCAGCGCGACCGGTCCTGCGTAGCTGTACGAAGGGCCGTTGGAGACGAGCGCGAAGGCGGCTCGGCCGTGTCCCGTCACGTCGAGTGTCGGCTCGAGCCGGTAACGGTGCCGCGCGAGCGTACGAATGCCTGTCCAGGCGAAGACGACGTTCCCCGGGCGTCGACCGTCCGAGCGTCGACCGAGCTCGTCGACGGCGCGCACGATCTCGGCGTCGAGGCCGACGCCACAGGCGAAGCCGAAGCGCCGGCCGTTCACCCGCCCGAGTCCGATCCGGCGCGAACGCACGCTCCCCGCCAGGCGACGAGCCGCCGCAGCCGAGCCGCGTGGGACGCCGAGCGCACGAGGCAGGACGCTCGTTCCGCCTCCGGGGATGAGTCCGAGCGGCGTCGCGCCGTCGATGCCGTTCAGCACTTCGTTGAACGTTCCGTCGCCACCGAAGACGTAGAGCGCCTCGACCTGACCCGAAACCTCCCGCGCGATGTCGGTCGCCTCGCCACGAGCGCTCGTCAACCGAAGCTCGGTGTTTGCTGGAAGCGCTTCACGCACGTGGGCGAGCCTGTCCTCGTCCACGCCGGAGGCCCAGGGGTTCGCGATGAGGAGCCTGGCCATCGTCTTTACGGTGCCTGTCCCTGTAAGTGCGTCAATAGCGTGCCGAGGTGTTCACAGGGTTATTGCCCTACGAGGACGTGGCGTACCCGCGGATGCCGTCGACGAGAATCGCCGTGAACCGGTCTGCGAGCTCGTCGGTGTCGCGGTCGGGAGTGAGCCAGGTGTAGGCCCAGTTCGCCGCCGACAGGACGAGCAGGGCAGCCGCGCCTGCATCGAGGTCGGTGCGCAATCCGCCGGACTCGAGACCCTCCTCGAAGAGCACACGCCAGCGTTCCTCGTAGCGCCTCCGCTCGGCCAGGATCTCCTCGCGATCCGCATCCTCGAGATATCGCCACTCCCGCGTGAACACCGTGGCGACGTCGAGCTGCTCCGAGACGACCCGGAGATGGCCTCGGAGGGCTCGCTGCACCCGCTCGGCTGCCGGCGCGCGCTCGGGAACCTCGTCCAGAGCCGCATGAAACGCCCGCGCCCCCTCCCGCATCGTGTCGAGGAGGAGCTGTTGCTTCGACCCCGTCAGCGAATAGAGAGAACCTTTCTGGACTCCGAGGGCCTCGGCCAGGTCGCCCATGGACGTGCCGTGAAAGCCGCGCTCGGCGAAGAGCCGTGCCGCCTCTCGGGTTAGCTGATCCCTGCGAGTGGGCATCTATACTCCATGCTAACGACCGTTCGGTAGGAGGCCAAGGGTGGATACGCAGAGCATGGATGCACGTACTCAAGAGTTTCTCGACTACGTTCAAGCAGGCGGGCAGGTGGAGACCGGCGACTGGATGCCCGACGAGTACCGCGCGAAGCTCGTCAAGTTCATCGAGATGCACGGCAACTCCGAGCTCATGGGGGTGCTCCCCGAGCGCGACTGGATCCTCCGCGCGCCGACCCTGCAGCGGAAGCTCGCGCTCACGGCGAAGATCCAGGACGAGGTCGGGCACGCGCAACTGATCTACCGCGTCGTCGAGGATCTCGGCAAGCCTCGCAGCGCCAGCCTCGACGACCTTGTCTCGGGCAAGGCGAAGTTCCACAACGTCTTCCACTACCCGACGAAGACCTGGGGGGACGTCGGCGTGATCGCGTGGCTGGTCGACGCAGCCGCCATCGTTTCGCAGAAGGCGCTCCTCAAGTGCTCCTACGCGCCCTACGCGCGGATCATGAAGAAGATCTGCTGGGAGGAGTCGTTCCACATTCTCCACGGACGCGACGTGATTCTGGCAATGGTGACCGGAAGTCGGGAGCAATTTGCGCTCGTGCAGGAGGCGGTCGATCGTTGGTGGGAGCCGCTCATGCACTTCCACGGCAACCCGATCCCCGCCGAGGAGGATCCGATGTTCATCTGGCGGATCAAGAGCCAGGCGAACGAGGACGCACGCCAGGAGTTCCTCGACGGATACGTGCCGCAGATCCGCGAGCTCGGCCTGGAGATTCCGGACAAGGCTCTCGCGAAGGACGAGGAGACCGGCATCTGGAGCTACACCGAGCCCGACTGGGAGAAGCTACGCGCCGTCGTCACCGGGCACGGCCCCGCTTCCGAAGAGCGCTTGTCCTTCCGGCGGCTCTCGCGCGAGGACGTGGCCTGGGTCGAGCGGGTGGTGCTCGCGGAGGCCGCGTGATCTTCGAGGTGTTCAGGCAGGAACGAAAGGGGCAGCCGCTGCAGCACGCCGGCACGGTGGACGCGCCGGACGAACGCTTCGCCGAGATCTACGCGCGTGAGCAATACGGCCGGCGGCAGGAATCGGTCGCTCTCTGGCTCGTGCCGCGCGAAGCCGTGAGCGAGATCGGGGAGTTTCCCGACGAGTTCGAGATGAAATACCGCCGCGTGGATGGCTATTCCATCAAGGCGCGTCTGCGCGAAGCGCGCGAGCGAGCGGGGACGCTCGAGGCTGCGCCGGGGGCGGGTGCAGCCGAATGAGCAAGCGAACGGATCTCCTCCTCAGCTTCGCGGACGACGAGCTCTTCCTCGGCTGGCGCAACTCGGAGTGGACCGGGATCGC
>JACCUU010000307.1 GCA_013811645.1 Actinomycetota bacterium
TTGACGAGCTGCTCCATGGACAGCGTGAGGAAGTCCTCGTACATGATCTCGACCACCGGTCGCATGCCCTGGATCGCGGCGCCGATGCCGCTGCCGACGATCGCCATCTCCGAGATCGGAGTGTTGCGGATCCGCTTCGGCCCGAACTCGTCGAGAAGACCCTGGGTCACGGCCATCGAACCGCCCATCTCTGCGATGTCCTCGCCCATCAAGAAGACGTTGTCGTCCTCGCGCAGCGCGCGGGAGAGCGCGTCGCGCACGGCTTCGCGATAGGTCAGCTCAGGCATCGACCGGCGCGTAGACGTTGGCGAGCGCGTCCTCGGGCTTCGGATCGGTTCCCGCCTTCGCGAACTCGACGGATGCCTCGACCTCTGCCGTGACCTCCGCGTCCAGCGTCGCGAACTCGTCGTCGGAAAGCTCGAGCCGGGCGCGGAGCAGCTCGATCGGGTCCTTCGTGGCCTTCGCCTCCTCAAGCTCCTTCTTGTCCCGATAGACCTGAGGATCGCCGACGTAGTGCCCCACGAGCCGGTACGTGCGCAGGTGAAGGAGAACCGGGCCGGAGCCGGAGAGCGCGTGCTCGCGCGCGGCCAATGCTGCGAGATACACCGCCTCGACGTCTTGACCGTCGGCCTCGATCAGCTTCATGCCATAGGCGAGCGCTCGCTTTCCGAGCTCGTCCACCGGTAGCGGGAGGTGCTGCTTCGCCGGGGTGGACTCCGCCCAGCCGTTGTTCTCGAGGACGAAGATCGCCGGAACCTTCCAGAGCTGCGCGAGGTTCAGCGACTCGTGGAAGGTGCCCGCGTTGGTCGCTCCGTCGCCGAAGAAAGCGACCGCGACGCGCTTCTCGTCGCGCATCTGGAAAGCGAGCGCCGCACCGACGATTCCTGGAATCCCGCCCGCGACGACCGCGTTCGCGCCGAGGTTCCCAACGTCGACGTCGTAGAGGTGCATCGAGCCCCCGTATCCGTGCGAGCAGCCCTCGGTCTTCCCGTACAGCTCGGCCATGATCCGCTCGATCGGCGTGCCCTTGGCGATCGAATGTCCGTGCGCGCGGTGCGTCGAGGCGATCACGTCCTCGCGTTCGAGGGCAGCGCAGACGCCCGACGCGACCGCCTCCTGCCCGATCGCGACATGCAGGAACCCGGGCAGCTCGCCGGCCCGGAAGCGCTCCTCGACCTTCTCCTCGAAACGTCGGATGAGCAGCATCTCGCGGAAGAACCCGCGCAAGCCTTCGTTGGAGACCCGCCCTCCACCGGAGCCGGCCTTCTCCTCGACCGTGGTCATGAACCGGCCATTATGCTCATCCGCTCTAGGGGCCCGTCCGGGAGGGCGTCACGGCTGCTGCTGTTTGCCCCGGAGTCGGCGCGGGTAGCCCGAAGACCATGAGCGCGAAGAGCCAAAACCGTCCCGTGCTTCTCCTGGTGGGAGCAGCGGCGGTGGGAGCGCTGATCGCCCGGATGATCGACTGGCGGAGTCATGCCCACCCGCGCTAACGGCGTCGGCTCGGTAATTCACGAGGTCGCAGAACGCGCGAGCGCGCTGGCCCGGCTCGAGGTCGAGCTGGTCATGCTGGAGTTGCGGGGCAAGATCGCGTCACTGGGAATGGGGGGCGGGATGGTTCTCGGCTCCGTGATCCTCGGGCTGTTCGCACTCGGTTTCCTGCTTGCGAGCGCGGCTGCCGGGCTCGCAACCTTCCTCGCCACCTGGGTCGCGCTCTTGATCGTCGGCGGAGCGCTTGTGCTGTCGATGCTCGCGCTCGCCGCAATCGGCATCTCCGTGTTGAAGCGCGGGGTGCCGCCGATTCCCGAGCGCGCAGTGAGCGAGGCCAAGCTCACCGCCCAGGCACTGAAGGGAAACGGGCATGGCTGAGACGCGAACTCCTGAAGCGGTGCGCGGCGAGATCGCCGCGGAACGCGAAGGACTCGCGACGGCCGTGGACGAGCTGCGCAGCCGGCTCGGCGAGGCGACGGACCTTCAGACCCAGGTTCGCTCTCGAATCTCGATCCTGGTGCCCGCGACGTTCGCAACGGCATTCGTGGTCTCTGGTGGGGTCGGGGCGACGATGCGGTACTTCGCACGCCGCGGCCGCGAGCGCTGACCGTGCCCCCGGCTCGGGTCGAGCCGATCAAGCACGAGCCTCCTCTGCTCCAGGCCGAGCGAAGCGAGCGCTTCCGCGACCTCTCCTTGGGTGATTGGATCACGATCTTCAAACGCGCCGTGGCCGAATCGCTCGACGACGCGGTTCCCATGTTGGCCTCCGCACTGGCGTACAGCTCCTTCTTTGCGATTCCCGCCACCCTGCTGCTAGCACTCGGCCTCTTCACCCTCGTCTCGGATGGGGAAACGATCCGCGATTTCATGGACCGCCTCGACGCCTTCATGCCGGCCGAGGCGACCCAGCTGCTCGGAGACAGCCTGACTCGGCTGGAGGAGCAGCCTTCTGCGGGAATCCTTCTCACGGTTGTCGGCTTCGTACTCGCACTTTGGGCATCGACCAGCGCCATGACGACCTACATGGCCGCGCTGAACACCGCCCACGACCAGAAGGACGGACGCAGCTTCGTCCGCAAGCGACTCGTCGCCTTGCTTCTCGTCGCGGTGATGGGCGGCGCCGTCGCGCTCGTCGTCTTCCTCCTGATCCTCGGCCCCTACGCCCAGCGAGGGGTGGGAAACCTGCTCGGAATCGAGAGTGCGCTCTCCTGGGTGTGGTGGATTGTGCAGTGGCCGCTGCTCCTGGGCGGCCTGCTGACGGCGTTCGCCGTCCTCCACTACGTCGCCCCCGATGTCGAGCACCGGAGCTGGCGACTTGTACTTCCCGGCGCGGCAGTCGCCGCGATCGTCTGGGTGCTCGTCTCGTCTGCGTTCGCCGTCTACACCAGCCTGTTCGAGTCCTACAACAAGACGTGGGGATCGCTCTCGGCGGTCATCGTCACGCTCACCTGGCTGTGGCTCACCGCCGTGGCTTTGCTTTTCGGTGGCGAGGTGAACTCGGAGGTAAGGGAAAAGCTGAAGTAAGCTGGTTCTGCCGATGCAGGC
>JACCUU010000092.1 GCA_013811645.1 Actinomycetota bacterium
CCGCCTGGAGATCGGCGAGAACGTGCTCCAAGACGCCGTTTTCGTGCGCGGCAAGCAGTGCCTGGAGCAGGAGCGCGGTGGTCCCCTTGTAGACGGACGCGGTGCTCATCTTCACGGCCGAAGCCGCACCGACCGCGTCGCCCACCACGATGCGCTCGACGCCCTCGAATGGAAGCGCAGCCACCTCCGAGGCACGAGGCCCCGAAAGATAGACGCGGGTGGTGCCCGGCTTCCAGGGCGGCGGCCCCGAGATCGAGCCGTCCACCGTCTCGACCTCTGTCAGCGAGGCCGCGGACTGAATCTCGACCGCGGTGGCCGGCGCGATCGCGTTCAGCTCGACGAGAACCGGGCGCGCAGCTTGCTCTCGCGCAGCTCTCAGGATGCTCTCGGCAGCCGCGCTCGCGCGCTCGGGCGGCACGATCGAAAGCACGACATCCGCCTCGCGAACTACTGCGTCCAAGTCGGGCAGAAGCTGCACCGAGACGACGCGCTCCGACAACTGCGCGGTTCGATCACTGCGTCCCTCGAGCGTCGAAACGACATCGGCCCCGCCCCTGACGAGCGCGTCGGCAACGGCGCTTCCCATCGCGCCGAGGCTGACGACACCGACGGTGGGCACGCGTCAGCCGCGCGTTACGTGGGCCGAGACCGCGAGCCAGCGCCCGTCGCGCCGGGCCCAGACGTCGGTGTACCGCCCCGCGCCGGCGGTACCGCCTGGTCCCGCGTACGTCGTTCGCCCATGGACGATCGCGACGTCCCCGAGGAGACGAACCACGACGTCGTGCGCCTCGAGGCCCGAGATCGTGACCGGCTTCGCCGTCTGCTCCAGAAATGCTTTCCGATCGATCAGGGACCCGTCCGGGTTCGAGCACATGAAGTCGTCGGCGAGGATTTCGTCGAAGCGGCGTACATCTCCGTGCTGAACGGCCTCGATGTAGTCGCGATTGAGATCCAGAAGGGCGTCGAGGTCGGACCGGGATGCAGTGGTCTCCGCCACGGGACTCGAGTCTACGTCCCCGCTAGCGTGGGAACAGCCGCGTCGCCGTGGCCTTGAACGAGGCGGTTACGACCGCTCCCGGCCGGAGATCGAGGCGTTCGGCGGATACCGCTGTGATCTCGGCGACGACAGGTCCGACGTGGACGCGTACGCGGTTTCCCATGCGCGCGATCGACGTCACCGGAGCACTCAAGTGGTTCATGCGGGAGTCGCCGTCGATGCTGGGGCCGAGGGAGACGTCCCACGGATAGATCGCAAGGTTCACGGGGCCGGTCGCCCGATCCGCGCTCCACGCGGTAAGTCCGCCGTCGAGCCTGACCTCGGTCAGACCGTTTTGCGTTCCGATCGCCTGGCCCGCGAGCACCATCGCACCCGTGAACGTGGCCACGAAGGGATCGGAGGGGGTGGAGACGAGCTCGCTGGGGCTTCCGAGCTGGAGGATCTGGCCCTGACTGATGACGCCGACCGTGTCGGCGAGCGTGGCGGCATCCTCGAAGTCATGCGTGACGAGGAGCGTGGGGAGGTCCAGCGTTTCGAGGAGCTCTCGAAGCTCCGCTCGGACTGCGGATCTCGTATGGGTGTCGAGCGCCGAGAGCGGCTCGTCGAGCAGGAGCACGGCTGGATCCCGCGCCAGCGCACGTGCGAGTGCGACGCGCTGACGCTCGCCTCCCGAGAGCTCGTGCACCCGAGCGCGAGAGATGTGGCCGATGCGGAAGCGCTCGAGGAGCTCCTCGACTCTCGAGTTGCCGCGCGCGCCGAAGCGCACGTTCCCGGCGACGTCGAGATGGGGAAAGAGGGCGTACTCCTGGAAGAGGTAGCCGACCCGCCGATGCTCGGGGACGACGTCGATCCCCTCGGCGGTGTCGAGCAGCACCGTGCCCTCGAGGGTGACGGATCCGGACTCTGGCCGGAGCAGACCGGCGACGACGCGCAAGACCGTCGTCTTCCCTGCGCCCGACGGCCCCACGAGAGCGAGGGTCTCGCCTCGCTCGACGGTCAGCTCGGCTGACGCGTCGAAGCTGCGAAGGGGATGAGTGAACCGGATCCGGAGTGCCATCTGGTCAGGACCTTGACGATCAGGAGGATGAACGCGCTGATGAAGATCAGCAGCGCGCTGATCGCCAGCGCAACCGTGAACTCGAGGTCGAACTGCTCGTAGATCGCGAGCGAGAGCGTCTGCGTCACCCCCTGCAACGAGCCGGCGAACATGATCGTCGCTCCGAACTCACCGAGACCCCTCGCGAAGGCAAGAGCCGTGCCTGCCCCAAGACCCGCGCCGGCCAACGGCAGCATCACTCGGAAGAAGACCCGTGTGCGGCCGGCGCCCAGAGTGCGTGCCGCCGCCGGCAACGTCGTGTCCACAGCCTCGAAGGCCGCGATCGCGGTCCGCAGATAGAACGGGCTGGCGACGAATGTCACGGCCAGGATCACCGAGACCTTGGTGAAGGCGATGTCGACTCCGAGCACGTCGAACGTCCCGCCGAGAAGCCCCACCCGGCCGAACGCGACGAGCAAGCCCACTCCCGCGACCGCCGGAGGAAGCACGAGCGGCAGCTCGACGAGCGTGACGAGGATGTCCCGCACGCCGCCGCGGCGCGTGGAGATCCAGTACGCAGCCGGTGTCCCGAATCCGAGGATGAGCACCATGGCTATGGCGTTCGTCTCTGCCGTGACCCGAATCGCATCCTGCGCGGCGTCGCTTCCGAGCGCGGAAACGAGCTCGCCCGGCGGGACGCGCAAGAACACCGCGACGACCGGCAACAGCAGGAAGAGGAGCGCCGCGCCCGTCATGACGACGAACGC
>JACCUU010000093.1 GCA_013811645.1 Actinomycetota bacterium
AGGTATCCCATTTCCCGGGGTTGGCATCGAGCTCCTTGAGGATCCCCATCCAGATCGTCGGTACGCCCGCCGTCACGGTGACCTTTTCCTCCTGGAAGGCCTCGAGCAGGCTCTCGCCGTCGAGGAACGGCCCGGGGAAGACCTGCTTCGCGCCCACGAACGTGCACGTGAACGGAAAGCCCCAGGCATTCGCGTGAAACATGGGGACAACAGGTAGCACCGTGTCCTTCTCCGTCACCGCCAGCACACCCGCCATCGTCGAGGCGAGGGTCTCCACGGCGATTGCGCGGTGAGAGTAGACGGCGCCCTTCGGCTGTCCCGTTGTGCCGCTCGTGTAACACATGGCGGCGGCGGCTCTCTCGTCGATCTCGCGATCGCCGAGGTCATCCGGCTCCGCGCTCGCGAGCAGTTCCTCGTACTCGATCGCGCCGTCCGGCGTGGGGCCGTCGCCGATCGCGATCACGTGCTCGAAGCCGACGCGCTCGCGGAAGTTCTCGACCAGCGGCCAGAGCACCTTGTCGGCGATCAGCACCTTGTCGCCCGCGTGGGTGGCGATGTAGGTCAGGTCGTCCGGGTGGAGCCGCAGGTTGAGCGTGTGCGTGACCATCCCGCCGACCGGCACGCCGATGTAGACCTCGAGGTGCTGGTAGTGGTTCCACGCGAAGGTGCCGACGCGGTCCCCGTCCTTCAGGCCGAGCTCGTTGCGCAGCGCCGCGGCGAGGCGGCGGGCTCGCGGCGCGAACTCGGCATACGTGTAGCGATGCCAGCTGCGGTCGGGAAGCCGTGTCACGATCTCCCGGTCGCCGAAGAGCTGCTCGCCCCGCCGCAGGATCGCGGGCACGTTGAGCTGGTAATCCATGATCAGGCCGTCCACCTCAGCCTCCTTGGGTGAGTGACACCGGGGTCTGGCTTACACCAGAACCCGAGCCGGTTGCGTCCAGCAGCGATGCGGCGACCTCGGCCCGGAGCGTGGTGCTCGAGGCCGCGAAGCTCTCGATCCAGAGCGCCCGCTTGTACAGGCGGTGCAGCACGTGCTCCCACGTGAACCCGATGCCGCCGTGCACCTGAATGGCGGTTTCGCAGACCTGCACGGCAGCCTCGGCCGCGAAGGCTTTCGCCGCTGCGGCCGCGATCGGGGCCTGCTGGTCAGACTGTGCACCTTCCTGGGCGACACACCACGCCGCCCAGAGCGACAGCGAGCGCGCGAGCTCGAGCCGCGTGTACGCGTCCGCCAGCGGGTGCGAGACCGCCTGATAGACGCCGATCGGCCTTCCGAACTGCTCGCGCGTCTGGGCGTGCTCGATCGCGTATTCGAGCGCACGTCGCGCGAGGCCACAGGCCTCGATCGCCAGAGCGGCGAGCGAGCGACTACGGATCTCCTCGAGCACTCCGGCGTCGGCGAGCCGCCGGCCCGGGTCGCCTCCGCGGACGACGCCGAGCGAGCGAGTCACGTCGCTCGTCGCCAGCACCTCCCGCTCCGCGCCCTCGAGCTCGTAGATCCCGTCCCCACCGACGATCGCGATCCGGTCGGCGAGGTCGAGATCCGGCACGAGCGGACCGAACGCGAGCGTCCAGCTCGTGTCTCCGGCGGCAACTTCCGCCCGGAGATCGCCGGGGAGCGCAGGTAGTGCCAGCGCGACCGTGGAGAAGTACGGGCCGCGGTACAGCGCGCGCCCGAGCTCCTCGAAGAGCACGGCCTCCTCGACGAAGGTCAGGCCCGCGCCGCCATCCTCTTCCGCGACCGAGACTCCCGTCCAGCCGAGCTCCGCGAGCTCCTTCCAGGAGGGCTCCGGGTTCGCGGCGAGGAAGGCTCTCGCCTGCTCGCGGAGCGCGTCCTGCTCTGGTGTGAAGGTGAAGTCCATCAGCGAGATTTCGGAAGACCGAGCACGCGCTCGGCGACGATGTTTCGGAGCACCTCCGAGGTTCCGGCCTCGATCGTGTTGCCGCGGCTGCGGAGCTGCTGGTGCTGCCAGTAGCCGCCGTAGGGCGCGTTCTCCTCCCCGAGGGCGGCGTCAGGGCCGAGCAGCTCGAGGGCGAGCTTCGTCACCCGCTGATTCGCCTCAGACCAGACGAGCTTGGAGATCGATCCCTCCGGCCCCGGCATTCCGGTCTTCACGAGCTTCGAGAGCGCACGGTAGTTCGTGAACCGGAGCGCCTGCATCTCGATCCACTCGCTCGCGATCCGATCGCGTTGCAACGGATCCGCGCCGCGATCTCGGGCGAGCGCGGCGACCTTTCGCACCTGTACCTCGAGCGCGGCCTGGAGGGCGAAGCCGAGCGTTCCACGTTCATGGAGGAGCGTTGTCATGGCGACCTGCCAGCCGCCGCCGATGTCCCCGAGGAGGTTCTCCGCCGGCACTCGGACCTTGTCGAAGAAGATCTCGTTGAACTCTGCCTCGCCGGTGATCTGGGTCAGTGGCCGTACCTCCACTCCCGGCGCGTGCATGTCGACGATCAGGTACGTGAGGCCGGCGTGGCGGGTGGACTCCGGGTCGCTGCGCGTGAGCAGAATGCAGAAGCTCGCAAGGTGTGCGAACGAGGACCAGACCTTCTGACCGTCCACGACGAAATGGCCGTTCTCCTGACGTGCGCTCGTCCGCACGCCCGCAAGGTCCGAGCCCGCTCCGGGCTCCGAGAAGCCCTGGCACCAGATCTCCTCCGCGGAGAGGATCGGCTCGAGGTAGCGCGTCTTCTGCTCCTCCGAGCCGTGCGCCATGATCGTCGGCCCGGCCATGCCGAGGCCGATCACTCCCACATGTGGCGGCGCTTCCGCGCGTGCCATCTCCTCGAGGAAGATCGCCTGGTGCGTGTACGACGCCCCGGTGCCCCCGTACTCCGTCGGCCACGTGAGCCCGGCGTAGCCCGCGTCGTGGAGCGCCCGGCTCCAGGCGCGCATCTCCGGACCCTCGAAGCGGGCGGCGCCGCCGCGGTGCCCCTGCAGCTCCTCGGAGAGGTTTTCCTCGATCCAGGAGCGGAGCTCGCGCCTGAACGCGGCTTCCTCGGCGGTGTCCCGCAGATCCATTCCGACGATCGTAATGCGTTCGCGTCGATCCGGTCTTCTCAGCGCGCGCGGGACATGTCTAGCGTGGGTCGAGCGCAGCTGCGGCGCCGATTCCCTCACGGTCCTCACGAAGCGCCATCTCGGCATCCCGCTCGTCGTCCATTGCAGTTTCGGTGGCAACGACGAGAAGGTCGAGCTGATGGTCGAGGATTGCGACCCGCTCCGGTGGTGCGATCGAACGGAGATCCGTGAGCGCGGCTTTCAGCCTGCGGGAGACCTGAGGCGATCCGGCACCCGCCAGGCGGATCTCGTCGAAGGCCAGGTGGATGTACGCATCCCAGGTCATCGCCGGGACGACGAGCCTGACCTCTCCTGCCTCGTCGCGGTGGCGACCGTCCGGGAACGGCCGGCGTGCCAGCTGCCGCAGGATGTCGTGCAGGCGGTCGATCGCCTGAACGGCCGTGGTCGGATCCTGGAACGGGGAGTCGGACAGCGAACGCTCCGCGATGTCGACGAGCAGCCGAACCCCATAGGCAACGTCCTCGTCGAGCGTCGGCTCCAGCGCAAGGATCAACGCGTCGTGAAGGCGAGACTCGTCGAGCCCCATCGGCTCTCCGTGCACCCGGAAGAGCGGTGCGCCCGCGGGCACGAACTCACCGAGCGCCGGTACGAGCTCCAGCCGGCAGCCCGTGCGTCGAGCCTCCTCGACGAGGTCGTCCGAGCCGATCTTGGTGACGACGCCGGATTCCTTGGCTCTGACCACGGGAGCCGAACCAGGCTCAGGCATAAGCGCCGGCCCCCTGTCCGGGTACTTGCGATCGAGGAGCTTTCGGGTCTCCTTGCCGACCAGCTCGATCAGCGCCGAGACGCGGAGCGCCTGGCCGATGTGATGCACGTATATGACGAGAACCGCGATGCTGACCAGCACGAGCACGAACGCCGTGACGATCGAAACGCCTGGCACCTGCCCGGTGCCGTCGCCGTTGTTGATCACCTCGCGCACCGCGAGGATGGCGTGCACGAACGTTGCCACGAAGAGGCCGATCGCTAGTTGGCTCGGCTTGTCGCGCAGAATGCGCTGGACGATCCGCGGCGAGAGTTGCCCTATCGCGAGTGGACCACGACCATCGTGATGGTGAGCACCAACGCCGCAAGACTCACCATCGACGCGGCGATGGTCGTCAGGATGACGGTCGCAGCGTCCGGTCCACCGACGAGACTGGTGGGAAGCGCGTCGTAGTCGAAATAGCGGTCGACGGCGATCGTCGAAAACGACAGAACCACGCCGGCGAGCACGCACAACACGGGCACGAACCAGAGGCTCGCCTTGAGGTGGATGAGCAGCTTGGAGAGCCTCACGCAGCTTCTCCGTCAGTCATGCCCTTTTGAAAGGCCTCCAAACCCGGTTAGGGTAGAGCGCCGATGGCCCTCCTCTCGGTTCGGGACGTCACGCTCCGCTTCGGAGGGATCGTCGCCCTCGACGGGGTTTCGTTCGACGTCGAGGAAGGGCACAT
>JACCUU010000162.1 GCA_013811645.1 Actinomycetota bacterium
GTGTGGCTCCACGAGCCGGTCACCTTCTCGAGGCGGCCGCGCGGCTCGAGCTCCTGCAGCGCCTTGAAGAACCGACCCGATTGCGTGTGCTGGTTGACGACGATCTCGTCGGCGTCGCTCCACCAGATCTGGAGCGGAACTCCGGAGTCGGCGATTTCCCGTGTCCAATGCATCGGGCTGCGCAGGACGTACGCCTGGCGGTTGCTCGCAGGTGCCCCGCCGACCTCCACCCGGGCAAGCGCTTGGAGCATGGATCCGCGCGGGCTGTTGGCGAACTGCTCGTAGCGAAGTCCGAAGTCGGTGACCGAGTCGAAGGCGACCGCGCCCGCCAGCAGGTTCGGATGCTGGCCGAGGAGCAGAAGCGTCTCCTGGCCACCCATGCTGCCGCCCACCGCATAGACCCGCCGCGGGTCGACTCGCAGCCAGGGTCGCGACTCCCGGAGGATCGAGGGCATGCGGGCGAGATCGGCTATCTGCCCTCGCCAACCCCACGAGTGCAGCGGTAGCCGCCTTCCCATCCCACCCGGGCAGATGACCGCGAAGTCCCCGAGCGCCGGAAGCCCGCCCCACAGCCGGGCGTTCGTTCTCGCGCGCACGCCCCGGCCGTGAGGGGAGATCACGAGCGGAAGAGAAGGTGACGCCCGATCCGGCCCGTACTGGGCGGGCGCGACCACCACGGCCCAGCGGAGCACCCCGTTCGCTGCGCGGTAACGGAGCCCCCACTGTCTGACTTCGTTGCTCACGCGGCGACGGGAGCAGGCGTTTTGTGTGGCATCTCGAAGAATTCTCCGCAAAATGCGACTGATGCTCGTCACCCTTCTGCTCGCCGTCGCTGGAACGCTCGTGGTCGACCTCGAGCCGTCCGCGGCGCCGGGCCTGCCGGCCGCCGTGAAGATCACGCAGGTGGTCACGGCTCCGAAGACCGTCGATGTGGGATTCGTCCGCAACGGAAAGCTCGTCCGCGTCGAACGAGTGGTGCCCAGAGGTGTGGCGCCACGCATGCACGGGCTCCGAGAGCTCACGCAGGGTCCGACGCGGGAGGAGCGTGCCCGCGGGTTGCGGACGGCGATCCGCCCGGGTGTGCGTCTGCGCTCGCTCCGCTCCGGCCAGGGCATGTGGTTGGCCAACTTCTCGCGCTCGCTCTTCGGGCCGGGGTCGGATCAGACAGTACGGACGCGGCTTGCGCAGGTCACGTGGACGCTCTCCCGGCTCGGAGGGCCTCAGGAGTACGCGGCGGTCTCGGCGGAAGGACGGCTTGCAACCGTGCTGCGGCTGGGCGTCCGCCCCGGAGCCTGGCATGCGACCGAGGGCGAGAAGCGCTACCTGTACAGCACCCGCGGCATCCAGCTTCGGCTCTGGCAGCTCGGATACCTCTCCGGGGCGGACGTGACCGGCTCGCTCGACTACACGACCTCGCAGTCACTGCTCGCATTTCAGGGCTGGGAGGATCTCTCACGCACCGGGACGGTGACCGGCGAGACGCAGATCGCCCTCGCCACCGCCGATCGCCCGCGACCGCGCGATCGGGGCGCTGGCCGCCGCGTCGAGATCCATCGGGATCTCGGGGTGCTCTTGCTCATCGAGGAAGGTGAGGTCTTCCGCGCCGTGCACACGTCCACCGGTACCGGCGGAATCACGCCCTCGGGCTCGTTCCGTATCTACCGCAAGGAGATCATGTCCTGGTCGGTGCCCTTCTCGGTGTGGATGCCATATGCCGCGTACTTCGTCGGCGGGATCGCGACGCACCAGTACCCGCACGTGCCGGAGTACCCGGCCTCGCACGGATGTGTGCGACTGCCGGAGGGCGAAGCGGCGAGGGTCTACCGGTTCGTCGAGATCGGCACGCCCGTCCACGTCTTCTAGAGAGCTACTGCGGTAGCGCGAGCGAGTTCGGCCCGTTGAAGACGACGAGCAGCGTGAGCTCGTCGTAGGGGTGGAAACGATGCTCGACGCCCGCCTCCACGAACACTCCTTGGCCCCGGCGAAGCAGGCTGCGCTCGCCTTCGATCTCGATCTCTCCCTCGCCGTCCAAGAGCACATACGCCTCGTCGAAGGCATGCGGGGTCTGCTTGTCCTCCTCGCCGGCGACGAGCACGTACACGCCGACCTCGAG
>JACCUU010000172.1 GCA_013811645.1 Actinomycetota bacterium
GGCCGATCCGCGCAATCTGGCGGCAGAGCTCCGACCCGATCGAGCCACCCGCGCCGGTGACGAGCACGACCTCGCCGGTGAGGTAGTCCGCGATCGAGTCGATGTCCACCTCGACCGGCTCGCGGCCGAGGAGGTCCTCGACCTCGACGGGGCGGATCTGCCTGGTGAGGTTGAAGTCGCCGGTGATCAGCTCCGGCAGTCCGGGGAGCGTGTTGACCGGCACGTTCTCCTTGCGTGCGATCTCGACGATACGCTCGCGCACCTCGCCGGAAGCGGACGGAATCGCGATCAAGAGCTCGTCCGGTCGCCGGTCGCGGAGCAGTTGCGGAAGCTCGGCCGTCGTCCCGAGCACACGGATCCCGTGCAGGCGCAGGTTCTTCTTGCGCGGGTCGTCATCGACGAGGCCGATCGGCGTGTAACCGAGCGCCGGATTCTTCAGCATCTCGCGCAGGATCAGCTGCGAGGCATCTCCGGCTCCGACGAGCACGACCTCCTTGCCGCGTGCGACCAGGGTGCCGGCCGACGGTCGCTCGATCAACGTGCGCGCGAGCAGGCGTGCTCCCGCGACGAAGGCAAGGAGAACGAGAAGATCGACGAACCAGATGCCACGCGGGACGCTCGCGGGGTGGAAGTCGAGCAGGGTGAAGACGAGGAAGGCTGCGACCGAGGCCGCAGCGACGCCGCGCACGACCCCCCACATGTCCTGGGTCGAGACGTAGCGCCACCAGCGGTTGTAGAACCCGAACGCGAAGAACACCGGCAGCTTTATCGCGAGGATCAGCGCGAAGACGTCCCAGTCGAGGTAGCGGCCGTAGTAGACAGGGCCGGTGTCGCCGTCGAAGCGGACGTACCACGCAACCGTCCAAGCCGCGATCACCAGCACCGCGTCCGCGGCGACCTGCCAGAGCCTGTGCCGGTTGACCGGAGAGCGCACGTTAGCTCTTATGCGGGCACGCCGAGTGCCGCGCGCACCGCCTCGACGACCCGCTCCTGTTGCTCCGCAGAGATCCCGGCCCAGAGCGGGAGCGAGAAGTTCTCCTGCGCCGCCCGCTCGGTCTCGGGAAGGTCGCCTTCCGAGTATCCGAGGTAGCGAAGCGCGGGCTGGAGGTGAAGCGGCGGCAGATAGTAGTCGGCGCTTCCGATTTGGGCCTCGGTGAGCGCAGCGCGGATCTCGTCCCGCTGAGACGACCGCGACACGAAGAGGTGATACACGTGACCGGGCTCGTCCGCCGGGACGTCGCACGCCTCGCCGAGGCCGAGGGCCCGGTAGCGCTCGGCGGCCTCACGGCGCAACACCGTCCAGCCGTCCAGCTCACGCAGGAAGATGCGGAGCGCCGCCGCCTGGATCTCGTCCAGCCTCGAATTGGTCCCGATGTACTCGAAGATGCGCTTCGCCTTCGAACCGTGGAAGCGCAGCATGCGAACGCGCTCCGCGAGCTCCGCGTCGCTGGTTGCGACGAGGCCTCCGTCGCCAAGACCGAAGAGGTTCTTCGTGGGATAGAAGCTGAAGGTCGACGCGATACCCACTCCGGCGATCTCAGGCGAGCCGAACGCCTGCGCGGCGTCTTCGATCAGCGGGAGCCCGAGCTCGGCGAGCTCGGCGAGCGGCGCGGGTCTCCCGAACAGATGCACCGGCATGATCGCCTTCGTACGGCTCGTGACGCGATCCCCGACCCGCTCGGGGTCGAGGTTGAGCGTGTGCGGATCGATGTCTGCGAAGACGGGCGTGGCACCCACCCGCGCGATTGCCTCGGCCGTGGCGTAGAACGTGAACGCGGGGCAGATCACCTCGTCACCGGCGCCGATCTCGAGCGCATTCAGCACGAGGATGATCGCGTCAGTGCCGTTTCCGACGCCGACCGTCTCCCGCACGCCCAGGTACCGCGCCGCCTCCTCCTCGAACGCGCTGACGTTCGGCCCGAAGACGAACTGTCCGCTCTCGAGAACATCGTCGATCGCCTGCTTGATCTGCGGGATCAGCGGCGCGTACTGCGCCTTTACATCGATGAGGGGGATCTGCTGCGTCACGCGGGCGAGTGTAGCTCGGAGGAGTCCGACTCCCTTTCTCTTCCTCAGCCTCCCTGAGTTTCCTCGGCAATGCTTCGCCGGCGGCGCCGGAGCACATGAAAGACGAGCCACACGACGACGGCGACGATCACCGCTGCCACGAGGTACTCGAGATAGCGGAACGCATGGTGGAAGTCCTCCCAGCTATCCCCGGCCGCCCAGCCCGCACCGGCGAAGGCGAAGCACCAGATCGCCGAACCAGCGAGCGTCAGCAGGGTGTAGCGGACGAACGGCGTCTCCATGACACCCGCGGGAATGGAGACGAACGACCGGACGACCGGCGTCAGGCGGCCGAGAAAGACCGCCCAGTCCTCCCAGCGCTCGAACCACCGCTCTGCGCGGTCAAGTCGCTTCTTGTCCAGATGGAGCCAGCGTCCGTGGCGCTCGAGGTACGGCCGTCCTCCGTAGAGCCCGATCGCCCAGCCCCCGATAGCACCGATCGTGTAGCCGATCGTGCCGGCGAGCGCGATGGCGACATAGGCAGGGAGCCCCTCTTCGATCGTCCGCCCGAAGAAGACGACATCCTGTCCCGCAAAAGCGCCGGCTGCGACGGCGCCCCCGTAGACCATGACCACCTCGCTCGCGGCGGGCAGCACGGCATCGATCAACATCAGGAGGAACACGGCGTACAGGCCGTAGTCGCCGATCGTGGAGGTGATCGCCTCCGTGATCTCGCTCAGGA
>JACCUU010000193.1 GCA_013811645.1 Actinomycetota bacterium
GCGATCCAAGCTTCCCCCTCCATCTCGTCGATCCGCGCCAGGCATTGCTCGACGATGCGCACCGACTCGCGCATCTCGTCCAGGTGCACCTTGTAGCGGTCGTACACGTCGCCGTTCGGATAGACGGGGACGTCGAACTCGACTTCGTCGTAGGCGAGGTACGGCATCGTCTTCCGAAGATCCCAGTTAACTCCAGAGGAGCGCAGCATCGGCCCCGACTGGGCGAGGGCGAGCGCGTCGTCCGCGGAGAGGAGCCCGATTCCCTTCGTTCGCTCGAGCCAGATCTTGTTCCGGTCGAGGAGTGACTCGTACTCGTCGATCGACCTCAGCATCCGAGGGAGGAACTTCCGTGTTTCATCGGTGAACGCGGGCGGAAGGTCCTCGGCGAGGCCACCGACCTGGAAGTAGCGCGTGTGCATTCGCGTCCCGCCGACCATCTCGAAGAGGTCCAGGATCTCGTCGCGGTCGTCGAACGTGTACCAGAGGAGCGAGATCGCCCCCAGCTCGAGCGCGGAGGTTCCGAGCCAGATCAAGTGCGAGTGGATGCGGTTCAGCTCCGTCAATGCCATCCGCGCCCAGGTCGCGCGACGCGGAACGTCGATCCCGAGCAGCTTCTCGATCGCCAAGACGTACACGAGCTCGTTCGACTGGAACGAGACGTAGTCGACCCGCGGCGCGTAGGTGATCGACTTCCACCAGGTCTTCGACTCCATGTTCTTCTCGAAGCCCGTGTGCAGGTAGCCGATGACCGCGCGGATTCCGGCGACGGTCTCGCCATTCAAGTCGACGATCAGCCTGAGGACACCGTGAGTGGAAGGGTGGTTCGGCCCGAAGTTGATGGTGAGGATGTCCTCGAGCGGATACTTGTCGGGGTCGACCTCGAGGATGGTCGGGACCGGGCTTGGAATTCGCGTGCCCTCGTAGATACGGGTCGACGGAAGAACGGCCACTTAGCTCACTCCTCGTCCGAGAAGCGGACCGGCTCGCCGCCCAATGGGTAGTCCTTACGGTGCGGGTGCCCCTCCCAGTCGTCGTCCATGAGGATGCGGACGAGATTCGGATGGCCCTCGAAAGGGATGCCCATCATGTCCCAGGCCTCGCGCTCGAACCAGTCGGCCGCGGGCCAGACGGGGAGGACGGTCGCCACGGGCTCGCCGTCGTCGAGCCAGACCTGGACGCGAACGCGCGCGGGCTCGTCGCTAACGCGGAGGAGGTGGTACGAGACCGAGAAGCGCTTCGACTTCGGCTCGGGCAGGCGTGCGAGCCCCTGCGAGCCGGGTGCGTTCAGGTCGCGCCCGGCCGCGGTGCCGATGTAGCCCGCGACGCCGACTTCTCCCCAGCCGAGGTAGTCGGTGGGCGTGATGTCGCTCATGAAGTTGAAGCCATGCTCGTCGCGCAAGACGAGACAGGCCTCCACGAGCCGCGCGGGATCGACGACGAGCGTCGTCTCCTCGTACGACTCGCGCGTTTCGATCACACCCGGGACTCCGGCGTACGTCATTCCGCGACCCCGCGGATCTCGTAGGCAGGAGGCACTCCTGCACGAATCTTCTCGTGCAGCCTGATGACGCCCTCGATCAGCGCTTCCGGCCGGGGCGGGCACCCGGGAACGTGCACGTCTACGGGGACGACCTTGTCGACGCCCTGCAGGATCGTGTAGTTCGCGAACATCCCTCCGGAGCTCGCGCACGCTCCCATCGCGATCACCCATTTCGGCTCGAGCATCTGGTCGTAGACCTGAACCAGAGGGGGTGCCATCTTGTGCGTCACCCGGCCCGAGACGATGAGCAGGTCGGCCTGGCGCGGCGAGGAGCTGAACTTCTCCATGCCGAAGCGGGAGATGTCGTAGCGAGACGAGACGACCGCGATCATCTCCATCGCGCAGCACGCGAGCCCGAACGTGTCCGGCCAGACCGAGCTCGACTGCGCCCACGCGATCGCCTTCTCGACCGTCGTCAGGAGCATCGCGTCCTCGATCAGCTCGACCTCGCGCTCGAAGACACCTGCTCCCTTGTCCGGCCAGAGCACCCGCTCCGACTGCAGGCCGGCGTTGGCCAAGGAGCGGTCGCTGACGAGCGGCAGCTCTTTTCTCAGTGCCAGTTCAACGCCCCCTTCCGCCAGATGTAGACGTAGGCCACGCCGAGGATCGCGACGAAGGCGAGGAACTCGACGAGCCCGAACCAGCCGAGCGCATCGAGCTGCACGGCCAGCGGGTACAGGAACACGATCTCGATATCGAAGAGGATGAAGAGGATCGCCGTCAGGT